>JAPULR010000024.1 GCA_027294635.1 Chloroflexota bacterium
TGAGGTATGCAAGCGAGATTTCTAGCTCCTAAACTACGCTCCTCAGCATCACTTCCTTCATTTTTTCTTTCCCACCATCGACTCCTTTAACAACTCTCCCGCTATGCTTTTGGCCGTGACCAAAGCATCACAGGTTTAGCACTCTCGATTTGGAACAACCCCGCTAGGACTATCTACCTACCCACAACAGGACGATTGCACCATGCCTCCGCCTCCCAGGTCTCCCTACACTGGAATGAGTGAGAACCGCCACTAGGACCCTGCAGCAAGGTGGAGACTTGAACACAAAGAGGCCAACCAGGCTAGACGAGAGGCGGTGGATGCGCAAAGCCACAGCGCTTGTCGTCCTGGCCAGCGTAGGCAGCACTCTGCTGGCCCTTCAGGCCGGACTGACCTGGCCTGGCTGGACCCTCCTTATTACCGCGTCCTGGATGGGCTCGGTGATGACGATGTTCTCCTGGCTTTTCCTTCGACACTCCGCTCTTTTCCCCGGAGCCAGGGGGTTGAAGGGAGCACCGCAAGGCGCCTTGCCAAAGGCCCTTGGGTACTTTGTCAGTCAAAGAAGATGAACAATCCAAAGGCGACTGCTCAAGAACCCAGGGCAACACAGGGTCATCTGAAGAATCGGGGGAAGCCGAGAGAGAACAACGACACAAGCCCGATTAAAAGGCTTCTATGCCGCTTGGGACTGCACTCCCGCATAGTAGGATACAAAACCCTGCGCTGGGTCTACTCCACCCACCATATCCGGTGCATCTGGTGTCCACGCGAGTGGTACATAGAGCACGGAGCAAAGTACTAGCCCTTTAATTCCCAAGGGGTCGCTACACAATCTGTTAAGGCACTCCTCAATAAACTCGCCGGCATGAAGAGCCGTCTTTTCTGTTTTTCCAGGAATGTGCGAACAGCCATTTCTCCTTGTACTCCACTCAATGTCATACTGAGTCCCGATGTAACATCGGGGCGAAGTATCTCTCCTAGTCTGAGTTGAGATGCTTCAGTCGTCCCAATTATCCCGACTGCGTCCGGATGACTCCTTCAGCATGACAGAGAATGGTGCAGTGAGCTAAGGGGGAAAATGAGTTACAAAAGTTTGCCCCGATGTCGCATCGGGGCAGCAAGCAATAACCTTGTACGTGGGGTTACCTAACCAACCTCGGTAGATACGCGGCTTATGGCCTGGGCCACCGCCTCCACTTGTACGGCAAGGTTATGGAAGTTCTCAAAGCTAAGGGCCTGGGCGCCGTCGCACTTGGCCACCGCCGGGTTGGGGTGCACGTCCACAATGATACCGTGTGCTCCGGCGGCGACGGCCGCCAGGGACACGGGAATAACTAGATCCCAGCTTCCGGTACTGTGGCTGGGGTCCACTATAATGGGCAGGTGGCTCAGCTTCTTTATAGCAGGCACCGCCGCCAAATCCAAGGTGAAGCGGGTGTAGGACTCAAAGGTCCTGATACCCCGCTCGCACAGGATTACCTGGCTGTTTCCGCCCGACAGAACGTACTCGGCGGCTAGCAGCCACTCTTCGTAGGAGGAAGAAAACCCACGTTTGAGTAGGACCGGCTTATCTATCTTTCCTACCGCATCCAGGAGATTAAAGTTCTGAGCGTTGCGGGCGCCGATCTGCAAAATATCGGCGTAGGAAGCCACCATGCCAACGTCCTCGGGGGACATGACTTCTGTGACTACGGGCATACCGAACTTCTCACCGGCTTCAGCCAGCAGCTTGAGGCCCTGGACACCCAGGCCACGAAAGCTGTAGGGAGATGTCCTGGGCTTGAAGGCCCCGCCCCGCAATATTTTAGCCCCCTGCTCCTTGACCACCTTGGCCGTGGACATTAGCTGCTCCTCGCTCTCCACGGCGCAAGGCCCAGCTATAATGATCGGCTCGCTGCCGCCTATAACGGCATCACCCACCTTTACGGTGGTGTTCCCCTCCTTGAACTCCCGGGTGGAAAGCTTGTAGGGCTTGGAAATTCGCACCACCTCGGCGACTCCGGGGAGGCGTTCCAGCTCGGTCTGAAGGTTAGAAAGGATCTGACCGACCACACCTATAACAGTGCGCTCGGCTCCCTGGGATAGGTGGCTCTGCAGCCCATGGCTTTCAATACGCTCCCTGACGGCCTGTATCTCGGCCTCGGTGCTTCCCGTTCTCATTACTACAATCACAGGCTCATTACTCCAAACCCCATTTCTATCACCCTTCTTTTGTCCTGGTATAAATAACTAGGGTTTGAGACCCTGGGTCCTTAGGCCCTGGGCCTCCTTTAAATATACGTACTTTAAATCTTCCGGGCTCTTACTAGTGTTAACGAGTATAAGTACCCGAATGCATCGGGGCAAGCCGTTGGGCACTGCCATCTCATGAGCGCATAGCAGCGCCGCGTTCATCCAGCCTAACTGCCGGGCTGCAAGGGCAGGGTACTCGGCGTTGAGATCGCTGGTGGTAGTGAACCACACAGCCGCGACTTGTGATTTATCGAGATCGTTCTCATCAACGATCCTCTGTAGCAGCTCCTTGGTGGCCGAGAGGATGGAGTCTCGGCTGTTGTCCTCAGCCGTGGTGGCCCCCCTGATTCCCCAGCAGCCCCCCACTAGCGGCCCTCCTTCGACAGCACGGGGGTAACGCCCCGAAGCTCCTTTACGAAGCGCGACGCTCTAGCAACCATCTCGTTCCTTGGAGAATCCTGGATCACCCGGATGAGGGCACTGCCAACGATGGCGGCGTCGGCCACCCGGCTAACAGCCTCGATGTGCTCCCTTGTAGAGACGCCAATACCCACTCCTAGGGGGAGAGAGGTGTGGCGGCGTACCCGGTTCACCAGGTGAGCTACCCCGGAATTAAGGTTGTCTCTGGCCCCGGTGACTCCAGTGACGCTGACGCAGTAGACGAACCCTGATGCGACGGCGCAGACCTTCTTGATGCGTTCTTCGGTGCTGGTGGGCGCCAGCAAAGGGATGAGGTGGATGCCGTGAGCCCGGCACTGTTCCAACAGGGGGCCCGACTCCTCTACAGGAAGGTCAGGCACGATCAACCCGTCAACTGTCGCTCTCTGTGCCTCCTGGCAGAAGTCCTTCAGGCCAAAGCTAAATATTGGGTTGTAGTAGCCCATCAGTATCATCGGAGTTTCGGGCACCTTGGGCCTGAGACGTTGCACCAGGTCAACACAATCCCTGAGGGTGACCCCTTGTTGAAGGGCATGGAAACTGGAAGCCTGGATGGTGGCGCCGTCGGCCAGCGGGTCGCTGAAGGGAACACCGACCTCAATGCCATCGGCGCCGGCCTCAACCAGGGCCGGTATCAACTCCTCGGTGGCGTCCAGGTCGGGGAAACCAGCGGTAAGATACAGGATGAGCCCAGTCTTACGCTGGGCCTTGATGTGAGCGAACTTTTTCTTGATGCGGTCAGTGGTCATGCCTGTGCCCGCCTCCGATAGGAAGCAAGAGTATATCACAAGAGGTTCCAACTAAGGCGGTCAAAGGGGACCTAAGTGCCTACGGTCACGGCAAAGGCTACGGCGTTTTGGGCGCTGTGAGCAAGGACACTAGCCCTAAGAGAGCCGGTACGAAGGTAGAGCCAGGCCAGCATAGAGCCCGCGACGAAGATGGGAATCAGCAGGGCCACGCTGCCGTGAGCCAGGCTAAACAACAGGGAACTTGCCAGAAGCCCAGTCACAGGACCCCACCGCCGTGCCAGACCCGCAAGGACAAAACCTCGGAAGAACACCTCTTCGGCAAATGGCCCAACGCCTATAATCAGTATGCCAGCAATGACTAGAGAGGTTGCTCCAAAATCGGCATCAAAGGGCGGGTCCGGCGGCTCAAGAACACCCCATCCGAGCTCAGACATCACGACGCCGTAAATACCATTGAATACCAGTACGATCGCCAGGGCCATTAACGGGAGCAGCCACTGAGAGGCGCCCAAGGAGCGTAAGGACCTCAGCCCCAAGGTGGCCACCGGAACACTGTGCTTCAAGGGTCCAAAGAGCCAGGAGGCCAACAACAGAATGGCGCTAACGGCGGCAACGCTTACATTTATGGCCAAGGCAGACTCCGAGTCAATGTCATCGGTTACAAGGGCAAGGACGGTAATGCTGGCAACCGTTACAATGACCACCGCCAGGGAAGCGGCCAGAACGTCGCCAGCCTTCCAGGGGACCAGTGGGACCTTTAGCTTGTGGATGGTGTTCATAGTCGTTACAGCCAACGCTAACACTCTTCCTCGCAGAGGACAATAGAGTAGACCAGCCATGGTATCCCCGGGCGACATATACGCGGCCCAAGGGAAGCAGGCTAAAGTGATAGAATCTAAGGCAGGCACCCTCGAAAAGGCGGAAGACCGAAGATGAATACCATGGACCTGTTTGAGCAGCGAGGACAGAAACGCCAACGGGATAGTGCCCCCCTCGCCGCCCGAGTCCGCCCCCGTACCTTCGACGAGTTTCTGGGTCAGGAGCATATAGTTGGACCAGGGAAGGCCTTACGTCAGGCCGTAGAGGCCGACCAGGTCCCGTCCCTCATCCTCTGGGGTCCTCCTGGCAGCGGTAAGACCACCTTGGCCTACCTCATTGCTAACCTCACCAGCTCCCACTTTGAGGCGGTCAGCGCCGTCGCTTCCGGTGTAGCCGAGCTGCGCCGGGTGGTGGAGCAGGCCAAGGAACGGCTGGCCCTCCACGACCAGCGCACCATCCTGTTCATCGACGAGATTCACCGGTTCAACAAAGCACAGCAGGACGTGATTCTACCCTCTGTGGAGAACGGCACCTTCACTCTCATCGGCGCCACCACGGAGAACCCTTCCTTCGAGATCATTGCTCCTCTTCTATCGCGAGCTCGGGTGTTCACCCTAGAGCAGCTTACGGAGGAGCAGGTACAGACGGTGGTGGAGAGGGCCATGGCCGACGATGAGCGTGGCCTGGGGTCGATGCAGGTAGAGTTGGCGCCCGAGGCCATGGATTTCCTGGTGAATATGTCCAACGGCGATGCCCGGGTGGCCCTCAATACGCTGGAGTTCGCGGCCCATGCCACCAAGCCCAGCGAAGACGGTTTCCGACGGGTGACTCTCGAAACCGTGGAGGACGCATTGCAGCGAAGGGCAGTTCTGTATGACAAGGGCGGTGACCAGCACTACGATACCATCTCAGCCTTCATAAAGTCGGTACGGGGCTCCGATGCCGACGCCGCTCTCTACTGGCTGGGCTGCATGATAGAGGCGGGGGAAGACCCCCTGTTTATAGCTCGGCGTCTCGTAATTCTGGCGTCAGAGGACATAGGCCTTGCGGACCCCTCCGCCCTCTCCATCGCCGTGGCGACGCAGCAGGCGGTCCACTTCATCGGCATGCCTGAGGGCCGCATACCCCTGGCCGAGGCCACGGTGTACCTGGCCACCAGCCCCAAGAGCAATTCCGCCTACGCCGCGCTAAACAAGGTCATGGAGGATGTTCGGGACACCAGGCATCAGCCGGTGCCCCTCCACCTGCGCAACGCTGTCACCGGCCTGATGCGGAAGATGGGCTATGGAAAAGGCTACAAGTACGCCCACGACTACGAGGACCACTTCGTGTCCCAGGACTTCCTGCCGCCGTCTTTAAAAGGCCGCCGGTACTACGAGCCCACCGAAGAGGGAGCCGAGAAGGAGATTGGGGA
>JAPULR010000240.1 GCA_027294635.1 Chloroflexota bacterium
ATGGACCGCTGGTTCACCCTTCATCCCGAGAGAATTTCTCCACAATTCACGCTACGTTTCGCTGGTGTGGATGAGTTTTTCGGTTATGGGCGCAAACCTAGCAGTTCTCATTGGGTTGCCGATACTGCTTACCTTTACACACGATCTGTCGGCCCTGGAGGTGGGCCTGACCATGGTGCCGGGGGCAATATCCACCTCGGTCTTCGGGATTTTGTCAGGCCGACTTACCGACCGAGTGGGGGCACGCCTACTAGTCTGGGTGGGGTCCCCCCTGATGCTTCTGGCAATCCTAGGTCTCTCTACCAATACCGGCTCCTCAGTGTGGATCATTGCCACTTTCACGGGGATACTTGGTGCGGGATTTGGATTAGTGAACACGCCTCTTGCGGTGGCGGTATCGCGAAGCGTGCGCACCCAGATGTTAGCATCAGCGCTGAGCATCAATTCTATGCTTTTCTTTTTAGGAGGAAGTTTGGGGACCGCCATGCTTATTGCAGTCGTTACCTCACGAGGAGATGCGGGCGAAAGTTTGTTAAATCCCGTGCACTCCGGCGCAGGGGCCGGATTCAGCGACGCCATCCTGTTGCTAGCCATACCGGTATTCGTGGTCATGGCGCTTTCGCTGAGGCTCCCAGGCGCCACAAAGCCAGCGGTCGTAGAAGGAACGGTATCTGTTCAGCCTGAACCACAGGCTGCAACTAACTGGGTGGCCGACTGCTCGGTGCCTTGGATGCCAGGGTGTAAGGAAGCGGTGGCAGAGAGTAAGGCGGCCGCCTTGGCCGAAACGTAAGGAGGGGCTTAGAAAAGACAAGCGGTACTACCAGATCTCATTCAAGGAGGGAGCAATGGCGATTCAGTCTATTAAAGTCGTCGGCATCGCGGGCAGTCTTAGGGAAGGGTCGTATAACCGGAAGCTCATTCGAGCCGCACAGGAGCTCGCGCCACCGAACCTGACAATCGAGCCTTTCGACCTGAGAGGGGTCCCGTTCTACGACGGAGATCTCGAAGAACGAGGGGACCCGCCGGAGGTACAAGCTCTGAAGGAGGCGATCAGAGGGGCCGATGCTCTGCTTCTGGCCACGCCAGAATACAATGCAGGCATCCCGGCTCCCCTGAAGAACGCCATCGATTGGGCATCTCGGTCACCCGAGGGGTACCGAAAGTCGGCGATATCCGGCAAGACTGTCGCGATAATCGGAGGTGGAGGCGGGGGAGCAACCCGCGCCCAGGAGCAGCTTGACCAGGTTCTGGGTGTACTCGGTGTGGACCTTGTGCACCCGCATGTGTCCGTACCAAAGGTATGGGACAAGTTCGACGAGAGTGGCCGGCTAGTTGATGAGCCCACGAGGGAGGAGATTAGGGATCTTCTGGCCTCGTTGTCTGCCTCAGCCTCTGGAACCTGGATCACATCCTGCATGCAGTGGCGGCAGCAACTTGTAGCTTAGACTTCCAGCCGCGGGCTAGACGTCCGGGCGGTGGGTCCAGAGAAGAGGCCAGGCATTCGAAGCTCAAAAATTGTGGCCGAATTCTGGGTCCTGTATCCCGATCACTTAAAGGGCCTGGCTATGACTAACGATGACGATGCCAAATGCTGTGGCTCGGACCGTCTTAGGGTGAAGGGTGACAGAATAGCTAATGTAGGATCATCCTTTGACGGAGCTCGGGGTGAGCGGGTGGGACAGGGAGAGCTGGCGTCGCTAGAGCATTGTTGCACTCTCTTATCAGGTGGTGATATAAGTTGAAGCTCGATAAACCCAATTTAATGTTAGGAAGGGAGGAGATATGAAAAAGTTTATGGTGATCTATTATGCCCCGGTGGCAGCGGTGGAGCAGATGCAACATGCCAGCCCAGAAGAGATGAAGGCGGTGATGGAGCCCTGGATGGCGTGGATTGCGGAGTGCGGCGAAGGTCTAGTTGACATGGGCGCGCCGCTGGGTGGTGGACAGAATGTAAGCAAGTCAGGCAGTTCGCCGAGCAATAAGGATGTCATCGGTTACTCAATTTTGCAGGCCGAGGATATGGAGGGAGCTAAAGCATTGCTAGCTGGGCATCCCCATCTTGAAATGCCGGGCGGTTGCGAGATTGAGGTCCACGAGGCTATGCCGATGCCAATGTAGGCACGGGTTAGTGGGACCATCCCCCAGACCCCCTACCAGAGGGGATACTCCCCTCTGGACTCTCCTTTTGAGATGGGCGGGTTGGTGGGGTTGCTCCCTTGACTTTCTTGTGGGGCGGGCTAGAATATAGAACGTCTGTACTATGAGGCGTGTATTTCATATAGACCTGGACGCCTTCTTTGTGGAGGTGGAGCGGGCCCACGACCCGTCCCTCATCGGCAGGCCGGTGGTGGTGGGAGGCGAGGCCAACAGCCGCGGCGTGGTGACCTGTGCCTCTTACGAGGCGCGGCCCTACGGCCTGCGGGCGGGGATGCTCCTGACCCAGGCTTACCGCCTGTGCCCCGATGCCATCTACCTGACGGGTCGCTACGACCGGTACGCCGAGGTGTCCAGAGGATTTCACGACCTCCTGGCCTCCTACAGCCCCTTCATCGAGCCCCTAGGCATGGACGAGGCTTTTCTGGACATGACGGGCTTCGAGTCCCTGTATGGTCCCCTGGGCCGAGTGGCGGGGGAGATAAAGGAGCAGGTGCGTCGAGACCTCAAGATCACCGCCTCCGTAGGCATCGCCTCCTCCAAGGTGGTGGCAAAGGTGGCCTCCGACTACGGAAAGCCCGACGGCCTGGTGGAGGTGCCAGCGGGCATGGACGCCCGGTTTCTGGCGCCCTTGCCGGTGGTGGACCTCCCGGGGGTGGGGGACAAGACGGCCCGCACCCTGAGGGAGGTGCTGGAGGTGGAGTCGGTGGGGGACCTGGCGGCGCTGCCCCCCACGGCCCTGCGGCGCGCCTTTGGGGCCTGGGGCGACCTGCTGTACCTGTGGGCCAGAGGGGAGGACCACTCGCCGGTGCATGGCCCGGAGCCGCCCAAGTCGATTGGTCGGGAGACTACCTTTCATCAGGACAGCCGGGATGTTTCCTTCCTACTGTCCACCCTGCGGTACCTGGCAGAGAGGGTGGGCGCCGAGCTACGGAAGGAGGGCAAGAAGGCCCGTTGCGTATCAGCGCGGGTGCGCTTCTCCGACTTCGAGACCGTATCCCACCAGCGTACATTGAAGACCCCCGTCTCCCACGACGAGGGTATCTACGAGGCCGGGGCGGCCATCCTTCTCAAGACGTTGAAGGAGCGAAGGGAGAAGGCGAGGCTCATTGGAAAAAGCGTCTCGGACCTGGTGTTGAATGTGCCGCAGATGACCCTCTTTAGGCGGCCCGAGGAGAAGTTCCTGGACCTCTCCGCCGTCATGGACAAGGTGCGAGACCGCTACGGCTTCACCTCGCTGCAGACGGGACGGACCTTTGTGCTGTCGGGCCATTTCCCCTCGGAGCGGCGGGGCTACATCCTTAAGACGGCGTCTCTGTCTCGGTAGGGGGTTCTTCTTCCGGGGGGCTATCCGCGGATGGGGCCTTCCCCTCCGCCCTGTCCCTGAGGGCCTCGTTCATAGCCTCGAAGCCGCGGCGTGTGGACTTGCGAATGATGGGCCACATCAAAGGGGCCAGCACGCCTTTAAAGGACTCACTGTGCATAAAGCGGACCTTGCCTTCCGACACTCCCTGGATGATAAATGAGTGCTCACCACTAAAAAGGCCGTTGAGAAGGGATCCGCGCCACCGGAGCTCTCGATTCTCATCCACCTTTAGCACCGTTGGCTTTATGGCCATCCCTTTACCGCCCATGGGCCTGACGACAACGTTGAGCT
>JAPULR010000241.1 GCA_027294635.1 Chloroflexota bacterium
GACAGGGACTGGATGACCTTCTTCAAAAGATGGATGACATACTTTCCAGCACGCCGACAAGGCAGGACCTGGGCCGTCCAAGGCTGGCGGTGGACCGCTCCTTCACCGTGGCGGGCTTCGGCACCGTGGTTACCGGCACCCTCCTCGACGGCACCTTTAGCGTGGGACAGGAAGTAGAAATGGTGCCTTCGGGTCGTCGCTGCCGCATCCGCGGCCTCCAGAGCCATCGCCAGAAGGTGGAGGTGGCCGATCCAGGCCGCAGGCTGGCGGTGAACCTCTCCGGCATCTCCCACGACGAGGTGCAGCGGGGCGAGATCATCACCACCCCTCGCTGGCTCAATCCCACGACCATGATCGACGCCAAGGTAAAGCTGATCGGTGATGCCCCCAGACCCCTCAAGCACAACGCCCGGGTCACTTTCCATGCCTTAGTCAGCGAGACCCCGGCCCGCATCCGGCTCCTCGACACTCGAGAGTTGCAGCCGGGCCATGAAGCCTGGGCACAGATTCACCTGACCAGTCCCGTCCCTCTGGTAAAAGGAGACTTCTTCGTGGTCCGCTCTTCGGAGACCACCCTGGGCGGCGGCAAGGTAGTGGACCCCTTCCCACGGCGGCACCGCCCCTTCGTAACCTCGGTGCTGGAGAGCCTGTCAGCCATGGAGGAGGGGAGCCTTGAGGATCTCCTGCTCGGGGCTGTGGACCAGTGGGGGCCCTGCGACTTGACTACCCTGTCACGACGAAGCAACCTGACCTTGGCCGATGTTCAGCCTGCTATATCAGACCTGGCCGCACAAGGCAGCATACTGCTTCTGGGAGGCTCCGCAGCTCGGCCCGATTCCGTGGTCTACTCCAACCGAGCCTGGGAGGGCCTAAAGGAACGGGTTATTTCCACCCTGGCCGAGTACTATCGGCAGTACCCCCTGAGAAGGGGCATATCGCGGGAGGAGCTAAGGAGCCGCCTAGACCTCTCCGCCTCGGTGTTCCCTCAAGTGTTGGCTCGGCTCGTAGCGGAAGGAACCGTGGTAGAAGAGGCCGCCCTGGTGCGCTCGCCCCAACACAAGGCGACCTTGAGTCCAGACCAAGAAAAGCAGACGGCAGTCTACCTCAAAGCCCTCGAGTCGGAGCCCTTCTCTCCCCCCACCGAGAAAGCCGTCAGTCCGGAGCTTCTGGCACTGTTAGTAGAGGAGGAAAAGGTGGTCAAGGTGGACGGGTCGGTGGTCTTCTCCGCCGGGGCCTACAGGCAGATGGTGGAAGGCATCACAGAGTACATCAAGGAGCACGGCAAGATCACCGTGGCCGAGGCTCGGACGCTGCTGAACTCCAGCCGCAAGTACGTGCTGCCCCTGCTGGAGTACCTGGACCAGCAGCGGATCACCCGCCGCACCGGCGACGAGCGGGTGCTAAGGTAGCTATATGAGCTTAGACCTGGCGAAAACCCTTCATCAAATCGGCAGCTTGACCGACAATCTCAAAAGCGGCCAGGAGGACCGTTCCCAGCGCCTGTCTATGGCCGTAGAGGCCATGCGGTCTGCAACGCCGGAGGATGTGCGCGGCAAGCACGGCCGCTCCTCCAACAGACCCTTCCTCTGGGCTGGCGCGGCGGAAGGGCTGGGTGGCGCCTACTGGCCCGGCGAGACGCCACGGAACTTTTGCGTCCTCTCGGTGGACGGCTCCCATATAGACGTGGACCGCCACATGCCCGTAAACTGCGCCCTGATAAACATCGGCGGGTGCGTGTTGAAATATGGTGACCAACCCGACGCCTACCTCTTCAACACGCCACGCCTCTACTCCGGCGACGAGCTGTACCTGACCGAGCAGGGCTCCAGCGTCACCGAGGTACCCATCGAAGGCGCCGTCCTGGGCCTAAAGAGGACCATCGAGGAAATTAAAGCCCTGGAGCACCTGATAGCGGAGCAAGTCCCCCAGGACCTCCCGACCCTGGCCCTGCTGGACGGCTCCCTGGTCCTCTGGGGGCTTTCCGGCGGGGGATACCCTCAGTTGCTGCGGGACGAGATTATCAAAAGAGGCCTGGTGCCCACCCTGGACTCTCTGCGGGACCTTTCCCGCCACCGCACCCTGGCGCTGGCGGCCTACGTGAGCCTGCCCCGCAGCACCGAGGTGGTGAACTCCCTGCGTCTCTATCTCTGCGAAACCCAGGCGTCGGAGTGCGCCAGAATGTGCTCCAATCGCCGCTCGCCGGTGTCCCCGTGCAGCCTGGTCAACCACCTCCTGGACCGGGACTTATTTGAACGGCTGCTGGAACCAGGACAGCGCTCCAGCCTCTTCTTTACCAACTCGTCGGTGGTGAGGGAGTACGGTGACCACCAGATTTTCTTCTTTTACCTCCATACTGGGGAGGAGATCGCCCGGGTGGAGTTACCCCAGTGGGTGGCCCTCGACGAGGTTCTCCTTCCCCTGACCCACACCCTTATTCTGGACCAGTGCCAGCGTGGCGTTGGGTACCCTGTGTCCATATCGGAGGCCCACGAGCAGGCCGTTATCAGCGGTCCGGACCGCCAGAAGTTCCGTGAGCTGGTCGACCTCTCTCTGACAGACCAGGGCCTGCCCGTCTACACCTCGGAGAAGAGCCGATCCAAGCGG
Source organism: Chloroflexota bacterium (assembly GCA_027294635.1). GTDB lineage: Bacteria > Chloroflexota > Dehalococcoidia > Lucifugimonadales > JAPULR01. Next base: position 2,605 of record JAPULR010000241.1, read on the forward strand.
CTGGCCTGGCTCTGATGGAAGCAACGATGGAACGCATCGGAGAGGTGGTGGGGGCGGACACCCGTCGCTTCACCGTCCAGTGCTACCGCCTGTACGAGGCGCCACCCCTTGGGACCCTGGTGCGAACCGGCAACCCTTCCGTCTATGCCGTAGTCTCGGAAGTGTCCACCGAATCCCTGGACCCCGGACGCCCCGTCATCGCCAGGGGGGAAGGTGCGGCCACCGAGGAGGATGTATACCGCGACAACCCCCAGCTTGATAAGCTGCTGTGCACCCGGTTCCAGGGACAGACTATCGGCTACTCCCAGGACGATGGGCTGCTGACGGGCCTTCCGCCCCTGCCACCCAGAATCCACTCCTTTATCTATCCCTGCACGGCGGAGGAAGTAGCGGCCCTCACCCAGTCCCGGAGCTTTGTTCCCCTCCTCCTAAACAGCGGAGTGCCGTCCTCCGACGAGGTCATCGCGGCGTGCCTGCGCCTGGCCAGCCGTCAGGTAGCCAATGGCCAGGATTTCCTGGTCCGGGCGGGGAAGGCCCTGGCGGTGGAGATGTCGGGCCAGCTTCCCCGGCTAAACGCCATCCTCAGGAGGCTCTCATGAGCATAGATGGATTGACGCCACAGGGCCCCCAGGGCCAACCTCTGGGCATGGTGATAGACGGCTCCCTAAGTCGTGGCGTGGAGGTACGTCTGGACGCAGG
>JAPULR010000242.1 GCA_027294635.1 Chloroflexota bacterium
CCCATCCGCTACCACGAGTACACCGTGCCCGTTTACAAGTAAGCCTCCAGGCTAAATAAAGAAGCCTAAACTACCCCCCGATTAGGATCGGGGGGTAGTTTTCTTTTGCTTTTCGTACCCCTCTTCCCCTACTCCTCATTACTCACCTAACCATTTGACTGGATGAACGTTTCTATTCCTGAGGGTAGAAGAATCTAGAGCGTCGCAACGTCCTGGAATTTTGGGGTCTAATCCCAAGAATCACCGGTAGGAAACAGGGGAATAACTTCGGTTATCTGCCCTTCAAAACCATCGCAACAACATAGGAGACTGGGCAATGAAGAGAAAAGGTGTTCTCAAGTGGTTACATAGAGACCTGACCATCAGGCTAGTGGTTATGGCAAGCCTACTGACGGCGCTAGACCAGGTTTTCCTGGCGCATACTGGACAGGCACCGTTCAAAGGCTGCCAGAGTCTTATCTACATCCTGCTCCCGGTGAGCCGCCGAAACAATAAAGCCACGGCCTCCCATAATGTCCACTCCAGCGTTAAGCATCGCCCGCTTGAAGCCCTGGGGCGCTCCCGGCTTGGCGGCTGTGTGTAGGGTCTCGTGAGGTATCTTCCACACCTCTTCGGGGTCGCTCTCCACCCCGAAGGCCACCAGCACCAGCGAGCTCACGCCGTGAGCCACGCCGGTGACCTCCATCTTGGCAAGCACCTCATTGAGTCCTTTCCTTAAACGGTCTGCAATTGCATCGGCCCGCTCGTTGATCGGTTCCCGTGCCAGCACCTCCAGACAAGTAGCCCCCGCCACCGCCGACAGGGGGTTGGCGTTGAAGGTGCCCGGGTGCGCCACCCGCCTGGTACTGTCCCAGATAGGATCACCTCGATGGGCGATCATGTCTATAACTTCGGCCTTGCCTCCCACCACACCACCGGGCAGCCCTCCGGCCACGATTTTGGCCATGGTTGTCAGGTCAGGCTTGACACCGTAGCGAACCTGGGCGCCTCCACTGGACAATCGGAACCCCGTGACCACCTCATCCAGTATCAGCAGCACGCCGTAGCGCTCGGTAACCTCCCTTAGCTGATGCAGGAAGTCCGGCACGTGTAACGGGTACTGCCCCATGTGGGCTCCCGTGGGCTCCGTAATGAGGGCGGCCACATCCTTGTCCCGCGCAAGGGTCTCTTCCACCACACTAACGTCTCCGGGAGGCAGGACGATCATAGATTCCCACGTAGCTTTAGGGATGCCTCCTATGCCACCGTCAGACCCAGCATTGGCGTAGTCGTGCCATCCGTGGAAGTGGTCCTGGAACTTGATAACCTTGTTTTTTTCCGTGTAGGCTCGGGCCAACCGCATGGCCATCATCGTTGCCTCGGTGCCCGAGCTATGGAACCGCAGCTTCTCCACCGAGGGCACCAGAGCCTTGATCGCCTTTGCCCAGCGTAGCTCCAGCTCGGTGTTTCCACCCAGGTGGGTCCCCTTGCCAACCTGCTCGGCCACGGCGGAGGAGATGGCCGGGTGTGAGTGGCCCAGGATAAGGGCTCCGTGGCCGCACACGTAGTCCACATATTCGTTGTCGTCCACGTCCCACTTGGTGGGCCCAGAGGCATGAGTCATCACCACCGGGAAGGGTGTCACGTAGCGGGTGTCGTGGGTCACCCCATCGGCGAAAACCTCGGCGGACTCTTGGAACAGCTGTGCCGACTTGGGATGTTTATTTAGATATTCCTGGTCGATTGTGGCCATGTATGGCTCCTCCGTTGCGAAGTAGGTTAACGAGTAGGGCTGGGCAGGATTTTTAGGGCATTTCCTCGGGGGAAATGGATGGGCCTAATGATACAATAATGCCACTTCGGTCACAAGGAGAGCCCAACCCGTGAAGAGCTACCTCAGTCACCTGGAATGCACCTCGTGCGGCAAGAGTCACTCCCACACCCAGGCCATTAGGACCTGCCCCAACTGCGGCAAGGTACTGTTCGCCCGCTACGACTTACCTTCCCTGAAACGAGAAGTGAACAGGGAGGTCTTCAAGGGCCGGCGGAGCGATATGTGGCGCTTCTACGAGATGATGCCTGTGCTAGAGGAGGGTAATGTTGTATCCCTTGGTGAAGGGGGCACTCCGCTGCTTCACGCCAAGAACCTAGGCAGGAAGCTCGGCCTCAAAAATCTCTACATCAAGGACGAGGGTTTAAATCCCACGGGCTCCTTCAAGGCACGGGGAATTTCTGCTGCCGTGTCCAAGGCCAAAGAGGTAGGCCAAACACGCCTCACCATGCCAACCGCTGGCAACGCCGGAGGCGCCCTGGCGGCCTACGCCGCCAGAGGCGGCCTGGAGGCTCACGTGTTCATGCCCAAGGACGCACCAGAGGCCAACAAGAAGGAGTGCCAGGCCCTTGGGTCCAACCTTACCCTGGTAGACGGCCTCATAGGCGATGCCGGGCGTCTGTCCCAGGAGAAAGCCCAGAAAGAAGGACTCTTCGACATCTCTACCCTTCGAGAGCCCTACAGGGCCGAGGGGAAGAAGACCATGGCCCTGGAGCTAGCCATGGACCTGGGCTGGCGCACTCCCGACGCCATCATATATCCAACCGGCGGAGGCACCGGCATTGTGGGCATGTGGAAGGCCTTTGAAGAGCTGCGAGAGCTGGGTTGGATTGACAGCCCACAACCCAAGTTTGTTTCTGTACAGGCAGAAGGCTGCCAACCCATCGTCAAGGCTTTCCATGAGGGGTCAAACGAATCGGAGCCCTGGCCCAACGCCAGCACTGAGGCCGCCGGTTTGAGGGTCCCCAGCGTCTTCGCCGACTACATCATCCTCCGGGTGCTAAGGGAGACGGGTGGTACGGCAATTGCCGTATCGGATTCTGACATGGTAAAGGCCATGAGCGAAATGGGTGCTGCGGAGGGAGTTTTCGCTTGCCCGGAGGGCGCCGCCACTCTGGTGGGACTGAAGCGTCTCCTAGACCAGAGCTTCTTTCAGGGTTCTGAGACCATAATTCTGATGAACACTGGCTCCGGCCTTAAGTACCTGGACCTGCTTGACACCCTGTAGATGCCTTGCCATAGCCTTGGTGAGTCTTTACTCAGTCCCCTCCTCCACCCAATCAAAGCCCAGGTTCTGATAGTGCCGCTCCAGCGCCTTTCGATCTTCCGGACGCAGCCTTAGAGAGTGGATTTCCTCGTCGTTGAACAAGGCAACCCCGTCCCCCCTCAGCCAACTTTAAGTCACACAAATTGCCGATGAGAGAAGTGGAATAGTAGTGCACCACGGGCTGCCGGTCCGGCTCCCTGAAGACCCTGATGGAGCCCTGGAATGCCAACGAAGAAGGTTCAATAGATATCCCCAACTCCTCTTCAAGTTCGCGACAGGCCGCCTCCCGGGGTGTCTCACCCTCTTTTATTCGGCCCCAAAAACGGCCCAAGTGTTTGGATAGGATTTCGGCTTGCTGTCTCTTTTTTGAAGCAGCACCTTGTTGTGTCGATACAATATTACGCAGACCCCGTGCGGCCCTTGTCGCATTAGCCGTTGGTCCGTTATGGGACTCATAGCGCTCCCGTCTCCTCATTCAACATCTTCCACGTGATAGGGGCATAGAGTTGTTTGCGTCACTCGACTGCCTTGCCTCTAGGTTAGCACTGGTGCTACCATGACACGTAATAATACACAGAAAGGCTTTAAATGGAGGTCATTCTAAGCTCTCCCCGGGGATTTTGCGCTGGGGTGGTCCGCGCCATAGAGGTAGTAGAGCTCTGTCTGGAGAAGTTCAGTCCTCCCATTTATGTCAAACATCAGATAGTCCACAACCCCTACGTAGTGAAGGCACTGGAGCAGAAGGGCGCCATAACCGTAGAGGAGGTGAACGAGATCCCACAAGGCTCAATCGTCGTCTTCTCAGCCCACGGCTCGCCACCCGAGGACTTCCGCAGAGCTGAGGAGCGCAACCTTCGGGTCATCGACGCCACCTGTCCACTGGTAACCCGGGTCCACAACGAGGCTATCAAGTACAGCCGGGAGGGCAAGAAAGTGATCCTTGTGGGGCACCGCGGCCACGCCGAGGCCCGGGGCACCATGGGTCAGGCCCCCATGGTCCTGGTTGACGACCATGGACCAGTAGACATTCCCCAATGGGACGAAAACACCGAGGTGGCCGTTCTCACTCAGACCACTTTGTCCGTGGACGACACAGCAAGGGCCGTGTCAAAAATCAAGGGCCGTTACTCCAATGCTCTGGTCCGCAACGACGTGTGCTACGCTACCACCAATCGGCAGGAAGCGGTAAAGGAGCTTGCCCAGCTGGTTGACCTTGTGCTGGTCATCGGCGCCGAAAATAGCTCCAACTGCAACCGACTGCGGGAGGTGGCGGAAAGACATGGTGTGCCTGCATATCTGATAAACAGCGCTGAGGACTTGGATCAAAGTTGGGTTAGCGGAGTGGCGAAGGTAGGTATAACCTCTGGAGCCTCAACCCCCGAAGTCCTGGTGGACGAAGTCATATCCAAGCTAAAGCCCGACAGCGTCTCCACCCTTAAGGGCATTGGGGAGGACGTGACCTTCACCCTGCCCAAAGAGCTTAGGTAAAAGGGCGCCCAGATAATTTTACAGTCATCTCGAAACCGAGCGTAAAACCTATTTAAGGTAACCTTTTGGCCTCCAAGGAGTACGAGCGTCCTCTCACCGTATGGGGATTCCTGTGGAGTCTTCCCGTCACCTTGGTGGGAATAGCGGCGGTCCTTCTCTCCCTGCCCAGTCTTCGGTTAAAAGAAGGCATGGTGATCTGTCGCAGCAACAGGGGGCTAGCCTATCTTTTACTGACTCGTCGCGGTTTTGCAGCCATAACCCTGGGCCGCATTCTCATTGTTACAAAGGACCTGTCCTTGCACCTGTGGCACCACGAAGTTGAGCATGCCCGTCAAGCCCAGCGGTGGGGCGTTCTCTTCATACCTCTGTACCTGGTAAACCAGGCCCGTTACGGCTACCGCTCCAACCCCTTTGAGGTGGCAGCCCGCCGAGTAGCCGATAGTTTCAAAGCCGATAATCCCAATATAGCGGAACTGGTGATAGACTAAAATAGATGCCCCTTGATAGAGCGGTGCCCACATCAAAACTCCAGGAGGACAGCCCGTGGCAAAAATACCGGAGCTTCAGGAGAAGTATCGAGCCCTGGACAAGGAGCTTAACCTCCAGGGAGAGGAAGCCATCGACACCCAGTGTCTCCTGGCTTTTGAATACGAGTACCCCGACCAGCCCTCCCAGGTGTCCATGGACACCGACGAGTTTACCGCCCTCTGCCCCTGGACAGGACTGCCCGACTACGGCACCCTGAAGATTACCTACACACCTTCGGACAGGGTTATTGAACTCAAGTCCTTCAAGTATTACCTGCTATCCTTCCGAGACGTGGGCATAGTGCAAGAGCACGCCGCCAACCGTATCATCAAGGACCTGGTGGCTCTCTGCCAGCCGAAGGCCATGAAGATAAGTTTAGACTACAAGGTTAGGGGCGGTATACACACCGAGGTTGTGGTGGAGTATCCAGCCTCTTCGTCATAGGTTTGGCTGGAGGGTAATAGCTGCTACGAGGGCGCTATCAGAATATCGCCGCCCTCAATCTTCACCTGGTACACGGGCACGTTTTCGTCGGGCGGCGGGGACTCAGCGTCTCCCGTTCTCACATTAAAAATGCCGCCATGAAGAGGGCACTCTACTTGATGGCCTTCCAGATATCCTTCCGATAGGAGTCCACCAGCATGGGTGCATTCCCCCCCTATGGCGTAAAATTCGCCATCCACGTTAATTAGAGCAACCAGGTCTCCCCCAACCTCCACTTGCTTCATGCTGCCGGGGGGTACTTCATCAGTCTGGGCTACTTTGGTGTACTCCTGAGCCATTTACTCCTCCTTGCATATCTTGATAACACCCACAATGCCGCCATTGATTGAGGGCCTGTCCCTCGACAATGCGGCAGAGTTGGAAAGCCATTATATAGTGGGAACAGGCCCTGGATAAAGCCCCAGGGACCATCGGGGCCGCAGCTGTCACAGGGAGCTAACCTTGACACCATAGGGGTTGCTTGGCTAGAATTTCTAGTGTCTGCCTCAAGTTGTGACTCATATTTTATCAACCGACGCAGACAACTTAACTGTGAACGCGGGTCCTTCAATGGAGCAACGCATTGATCTCACCCATCAGTTGGATCATTAGAATTAGGCTCATAATTAGGCAGACCTTGAGCCTCACCGGCCCAAGGCAAATTTCCAGCTAAACCAGGGGCATCTTGTTAGATGCCCCCACTTTTTACCCTTTACTATCGGAGGATGTGAATGGCGTATACTGGGGAGAGGTCGCCATCGGGGGTTAAGACCCCACCCCAGCACCGTATCCTTGGCTTCAGTGACGTGGAAATTCTGGACTTTTACGCTCAAATGGTGCTAGCACGCACCCTGGATGAGCGGCTCTGGGCCCTAAACCGTCAAGGAAAGGTGCCCCTGGTGGCATCCTGTCAAGGCACTGAAGCGGCTTCTATGGCCCTTGCCTACGCCGCTTTGAAGGACGGCGACTACTTCCTCTTCCCATACTACCGAGACATGCCCCTCAAGCTAGTGATCGGCGTCACGCCTTTAGAAATCATGATAGGCCACTACGGA
>JAPULR010000243.1 GCA_027294635.1 Chloroflexota bacterium
AAAGGGACAACGATGAAAAATAAGGATGACGACCAACAGCTACCCCCAGAGAGCCGCCCTCTACGCCAGGGTCAGCACTGATGATCAGCGGGAGCGGCAGACCATCCAGGGCCAGGTAGACGCCTTAGTGGGTGCTGCCCCGCATTTGGGCCTGGAGATCGTAGACCAGTACCTTGATGATGGGGTCTCGGGTACCCTTCCTATGGAGAAAAGGGAAGAGGGCGCCCGTCTGATGGAGGATGCTAAGGTCAAGAAGTTTGACGTTGTTGTCTTCTACAAGCTGGACCGGCTGGCACGAAGTCTCCGCAACTTCCTGGATATCGTGGACTTCTTTGAAGAGGCTGGCGTAGGGCTCAAGTCCATGACCGAACCCTTTGATACCACCCCCCCCATGGGCAGGTTCGCGGTTCAGATGATGGCCGCTGTTGCTGAGCTTGAGCGGGGCACCATCATCGAACGGACCAGCATGGGAGGCGCCAGGATAGCCACCCAGGGCCGCTGGACAGGGGGTACAGTGCCCTACGGCTATCAGCTGGATCAGGAGGGGTACCTGACCCCAGACTCGATGCCGCGGGAAGGGTACACTTTCTCTGAAGTCGAGATAATCCAGAGGATATTCAGGATGCTGGCTGACGAAGGTGATACGGCCATGGCCACCGCCAGGAAGCTGAACGAAGAGGGTATCCCGGTGTGGCGCAAGTACCATTCCAAGGGTCAAAAGGATCCTCACTACAAAACGGCCCCAGGGGGTAGGTGGTGGGCCTCAAACATCTCTCGGATAATACGTTCCGAGACCTACAAGGGTACCCATATCTGGGATGCCAAGGACAAGAATATTTCCCGTGAAGTACCTGCCTTAGTAGACTCCGATATTTGGGATCGGGCCAATCGGCAGCTATCCGACAACAAGCGCTTTCCTAATCGAGGGACCAATAACCGTTACCTTCTGAGAGGTCTTATTCGGTGCGCTAAGTGTGGAAAGATGTACACGGGTATTTTCAGTTGGAATGGCCAAACCTGGAGTCGGTCTTATTACCGGTGTGGTTCCCAGGTTGGCCAGGCCAGGGTGGCCCAAGGAGGTTGCAACGGCAAACTAATATCAGCCGAGTGGCTGGAGGGCCAGGTGTGGGATGACATCAGCGCCTTTGTTATGAACCCCGGGGACGTGGTTCACAAACTCAAGGAACGAATGGAGTCGGAGCTAGACACCGTATCGAAGGGTGAGACTAGGAAACGGGAACTGGAGAAGGCCATTAGCCAGAAGGAAAGTGAGAAGGCCCGGACCCTGGACCTCTACAGGTGGGGTCTCTTGACCGTGGACGACCTGGACGCCTATGTACGTCAACACCGCCAAGAACTCGGGCCCCTCCAGGTAGAGATGGCCAATTTGCTTAACCAGGGAGCGGAGCAGGGCCAGAAAGTTGGGAAGCTTACCGACGCCGAGAGCCTTCTAAAAGCTTTACAGGACAGGATTAAGGGCCCGGTGGACTGGGATACCAAGCGAAGGGTTGTCAAGTCTTTGGTTTGGGGGATTACCGTCACCACAACTGGAGCTGGGCGGAAAAAGAAGGCCTCAGTCGAGATAGTCTATGCATTTGAGCCTAAACCTCATGCTGTTGTAAACGGCATGCCCAGGCATTGAGGACCTCAAGAAGAAGGGGGACGCTATCCAGTGGGGAGGCGTCCGGCTGTGCGAGGGTGGAAACTTCGGTACGCCCGATGGTCGCGCCCATTTTACCCCCCTGTCCCCGCCGGAAACGGACATACCGCCGGGCTGGTACCTCCTGAGCACCCGCCGTGGCAGGCAGTTCAACAGTATGGTACAGGCCCGCCGTGACCCCCTTACCGGTGCGGTGCGGGACGACGTTCTTATGAGTCGACAGGATGCCGATGACCTTGGGGTGGAGGAGGGAGGTCGGGCGCTTCTCAGGTCCAAGGTGGGCGAATTCAACGGTCGGTGCAAGATAGTGCCCATCAAGGTTCGAAACCTTCAGGTCCACTGGCCCGAGGGCTCGGGCTGCTGAAGCGGGGCGCCGTGGACCCGGTGTGCGGCATTCCCGATTACAATTCCCTCGTTCAGATTGAAGTTCTGGAGGGGAAGAGATTACCAGCGGGAGGAAGGCGGGATGATAGAGCAGATTACCGGCCCCACCGTCAAGACCCAGGTGCGCCGGGTGCGGCGGGAAGGGGTCAGCGAACACGCCGACATCGTGACCACCGAGGAGCCCCTGGAGATACGCCTCTACTATTACGACGGAGGCCGCCCGGAGAGCGTAAGCGTATCGGTGACCATGCGCACCCCCCGTCACGACTACGAGCTGGCCGCCGGGTTCCTCTACACCGAGGGCATCCTTGAGGGCCAGGAGTCCATCGAGCGGATCAGCCACTGCGTCGATGAGGATGTTGAGCAGCGGTACAACATAGTGAACGTGTACCTCAAGCCTGGGGTGCCCTTCGATCGCAAGCTCCTGACGCGCAACTTCTACACGTCATCGAGCTGCGGCGTCTGCGGGAAGGCTTCGCTGGAGGCCCTGGAGCTGAAGGAGTATCCATCGCTGCCCCACGCCTTGCCCCGGCTGGAAGCGGAGGTCGTATACAGCCTTCCAGGAGCCCTGAGGCGGGGGCAGAGGGTCTTCGACAGGACCGGTGGCCTCCACGCCGCCGGCCTCTTTGATGTACACGCCACTCTTATGTGCCTTCGGGAGGACGTGGGACGGCACAACGCGGTGGACAAGGTCATCGGCCAGGGGTTGCTGGCGAAAAAGCTGCCCTTCAGTGACCGTGTTCTTGTGGTCAGCGGGCGCACCAGCTACGAGATAATGCAGAAGGCCATGGCGGCGGGCATCCCTGTGGTGGTGGGGGTGGGCGCTCCCTCCAGCCTGGCGGTAGACCTGGCCCAGCGGTTCGATATGACCCTCATCGGCTTCGCCAAAGAGGACGGGTTCAACATCTACGCCGGTGAGGAGCGGGTGGTGGGTACACCTGGAACTAAAATAGTCTAGCAGTGGAGTATTTGAACGTCTATTGACTTCTCTCGTCGTTGCCCCCCTCTTGCGCCTGTGCTACCATCCCTGGTGAATGGCTACCGTTGGAGGCGTCTTTAAGTAACCAAGGGGCCGCATTACACTCCCATGTCCATTGAGCAGCAGCTATCCCAGGTCTCTTCACCGGGAGACACGGCCCTGACCATCGGCACCTTTGATGGGGTGCACCGGGGCCACCAGCACCTGTTCCGATGCCTCAAGGAAGAAGCCAAGGCCAGAAGCCTCCTCACCGCCGCCATAACCTTCCGCAATCAGCCCCGGTCCGTCCTGGTCCCCGACGCCAAGGTCGAGTACATTACCCCCTGGCCTGAGCGGAAGGCACTCATCAAAGCCCAGGGGGTGGACCATCTGGTGGCCCTGGACTTCACTAGAAAGCTCTCCCTGTTAAAGGCCCGAGAGTTCGTCAATCTGCTGGTTCAGAACCTGCGAATGAAGGTTCTAGTGGTGGGCCCCGACTTCGCCCTGGGCCACAAGCGGGCGGGAGATATTCCCACCCTCAGAGCTTTGGGGGATGAGATGGGCTTCCGGGTGGTGGTGGTTGAGCCTGAGGTTAACGACGGCCAGCCCATCCGAAGTCGAGTGCTGCGAAAGCTCATTGCCAACGGAGACGTGGTGGCCGCCGCCGAGATGCTGGGCCGTCCCTTTTCGCTCAGGGGCGTGGTGGCTGAGGGGGACCGCAGAGGTAGAGAGCTGGGATTTCCCACCGCCAACCTGGCGCTGGAGCCGGGCTTCCTGGTGCCGGGCGATGGGATATACGCCACCTGGGCCATTATTAAGGGGGCACGTCGTCAGTCGGCCACCAGCATCGGTGTACGGCCCACCTTTGGCGCGGGATCCAGGTGTGTGGAAGCCTATATCATGGACTTCGATGACGATCTATACGGCGAGGCCATCGCCCTGGAGTTCGTGTGCCGCCTCCGTGATGAGCTGTCCTTCTCCACCGTGGCTGGGCTCATAGAGCAGATGGAGAGAGACGTGGAGCAGGCCCGGGCCGTCCTCACCGGCGGGACGGGATAGAACGTTGCTGGATGAGCGCACCCTAAACAAGCTCCTCCGGCGCGGCGTGTCGGAGATCATCGTGGAGGAGGAGTTTGTAAAGCTTCTTCAGGAAGGAAAGGCGCTGCGCCTCAAGATGGGTTTCGACCCAAGCAGGCCCGACATTCACCTGGGCCACGTGGTGGGCCTTCGTAAGCTGAGGCAGTTCCAGGAGCTAGGACACAAGGTTATCCTCATCGTTGGCGATTGGACGGCCCAGATCGGCGACCCCAGTGGCGAGTCGGTAACTCGGCCTATGCTGACCCACGAGGAGGTCATGGCCAACGCGGAGTCCTATCTAACCCAGTTCTTCAAGGTGGTGGACAAAGAGAGGACCGAGACCATCTTGCAGAGCGAGTGGTTCGACAAGTTTACCCTGGCCACCGTCATCGACCTGACTCGTCGCTTTACCCTGGCGCAGTTCCTGGAAAGGGACGACTTTGCCAAGCGGTACAAGGCCAACAGGCCTATCGCCATCACCGAATTCTTGTACCCCCTCCTCCAGGCCTACGACTCGGTAGCTATCCGGTCCGACGTGGAGTTCGGCGGCACGGACCAGAAGTTTAACCTGCTGGTGGGCAGACAGCTCCAGTCCATGATGGGGCAGAAGCCCCAGCAGTGTTTTTTGATGCCGATGCTGGTAGGCACCGACGGCGTGCAGAAAATGAGCAAGAGTCTGGGCAACTACGTTGCGGTTAATGACCCGCCCAACGATATGTATGGCAAGGTCATGTCCATTGCCGATAGCCTCTTGCTGGACTATTTTGAGTACCTGACCGACGTACCCGAGTCGGAGCTGGAGGAGATGCGGCGGTCCATGGAGGATAGCTCGGTAAATCCAATGGAGCTGAAGAAGCGGCTGGCCGCCGAGATTACGGCCCAGTTTCACGGGGCGAATGATGTTCTGGAAGCCCAGAGGTATTTTGAGCGGACGGTTCAGAGGCGGGAGATTCCCCAGGACATTCCCGAGGTGGGGTTTAGGGCCGCCCGGGAGCAGTTTGGAATTTACAGACCTGGCAACGATAGCGAGGTAACCCACATCGACGTATCGGGCCATCCCGGCGAGGTGGCTACGGTGGACCTCATCTGGGCCGCTGGGCTGGCCAAGTCCAAGGGTGAAGCCAAACGGCTAATATCTCAGGCCGCGGTGGAGATCGATCAGCAGAGGTACGGCGCTCCCTCTGTGGCGTTAAAAGACGGGACCGTCATCAAGGTTGGCAGGCGACGCTACGCCCGCTTGGTGGACCTGGACAAAAAGCCCTGATTGAGCGTAATTCGAGCTTTGTGTGAGGTACTGCTATTGTCATGCTGAGTCTCGATTCATAGGGACGAAGTATCTATTTCGGAGAGATTCTTCCCCCGATGTATCGGGGTCAGAATGACAAAGGGCGGCGCTCAGAATGACGGACGTAGGGTTCAGAATGACGAAAAGTGGTGTTCAGAATGACGGACGGTTCTCCTGGGTGGCTCCATGTCATTCTGAGGAGATCCGACTTGTCCCGGACTCGTGACTTGTCGGGATGACGAAGAATCTCATTCTGTGCACACGGATCGATAACCTTGGCGACGAAGGTGGGCTTCGGACGGTTTGGAGATTCTTCCCCCGATGTATCGGGTTCAGAATGACAAAGGGTGGCGCTCAGAATGACATGCCTTTGCTTGGAGACATAAGCAAACCGGTTGTACCGTTGGGGTAGTCTTCCTCCGACCCCCATTTTGAGATTCCATAAAGGAGGCAGCGTGAAAATACCTAGACAAAACCTGAGGATCCCCGGCCCGGTGCCTTGCCCTCCCGAGGTCATGGAGGCCATGGGGAACCCGATGATCAACCATCGTGGCCCCGAGTTTAA
>JAPULR010000244.1 GCA_027294635.1 Chloroflexota bacterium
CCGCACCCTGCCCAGAGGGGGCAGTCATCGAGTTCTTTACCTCTTGCAAGCGTCTTTGTGCCCAGGGAAAAACAGTAGTCCTGTCTATCGATTCCTACGCCTTTAGTAGCGAGATGTTCGCCCGCCTCGGAACTCTATGTGACTCCTATTTGCGTCTCCGTTCGGAGAAGGTCAAGGAAAAGTCGGTGCGTACGTTAGAAGTGTGCAAGGTCAACACCACAGACCTCAGCAAGGACAACATGATTAGTTTCGTGGTTGAGCCCAGGGTTGGAATACACATTATTCCCTATTCCAAGACTAGAGGATAGGCCGACTGGGGTGACCTGAATGGAGAATTTGATGGGTTAACCTAAAAGCAAAGTCTCTGCGGTTCGAGGGCGATCGTGCTATACCAATGCTGGATAAAGAGCGCATGCACAGTTCCAGTTGAAGGACATCGGCTAGTCCCTATCTCTTGCCACTTCCCCATGCACTGCGTAGAATGCTGCTATCCGCAAGGCCAACTCGGTTAAAAATAACGCAAAGGGGATTCCCATGCCTGTCAGTCAAGCCAAAGCCGAAGAACGTGCAAGGGCTTACACCGAAGCCTGGTGTTCGCATGTTCCCGAGGCAGTGGCTTCGTTTTATTCTGAAGATGGTCGTATTACTATCAATGACGGTGAGCCAAGTAATGGCCGTGAGGAAGTCGCTAAAATGGCGCGTGGCTTTATAGGAGCCTTTCCCGACATCATCGTGCATATGGACGATATTCGGTCATCAGGAACACATGCCGTGTATCGCTGGACGCTAGAAGGTCACAACACTGGTCCCGAAGGTACCGGTAGTTACGTCAAGATCAGTGGATGGGAATAATGGCGCTATACCGAAGATGGTCTTATAGCGGAGTCGTTCGGACATTTCGATGCCGAGAGCTACGCAAGACAACTTAACGGCTAGCTATCCAAAAAAGCATTCCCCGCAGAAGACCGACCTCCCTTGCGTACCATACCCTCAAACAAGGAGGGATTAAATTTCTCTTGGGTGTAGGAAGAAGGGGAAGATGTAGAGACGAAATACGCCTACCATCTAACTGTGAGTTCTGGCGGTCACACCGCAACAGAACATAATCATCCGCTCCAGCCCCTAAGCAAATAACAACCTCCATATCATCCCCGGTTTGGCCCAGCATCAGCGCGCAGGATGAAAATTTCGATTTTCACCGGTGCGATCATTCCCTGCCCCGCCACCTGAGACTTACCTGCTGAACGGCCACGGTGGATCCCAAGGCCAGGCCGGCCAGCGATATGGCGTAGGCGAGGAAGCTGAGGACAAAGCTAGGCTCCAGAAAGCGGCTGACCATCAGAAAGGGCAGGGCCATCCCTCCCGTCAGCAGGACCAAGCTAAGGACGATGAGTTTCATGATTCTACCTGCCCTCGCTCATACAGCCAGCACGCCACCAAGTGCCCGACCTGGGGTTCGAAATCGGGTGGTTCCTTCACGTCGCAAATCCCTTTCATGAAGGCGGGGCACCTGGGATGGAACCTGCATCCGGTTGGAGGATGGAGCAAGCTGGGGGGTTCCCCTGGCGGAACATCCTTGAAGGTGGCGGCATTCTCTGGGTCGGGCTCGGGAATGGCGGCAATGAGCGCTCTGGTATATGGGTGGAGGGGATTGTCCAGCAACTGCTCCACACTTGCCTGCTCCACAATCTTCGCGGCGTACATGACCAGAATACGCTGCACAAAATGCCTTGCTGTCGAAAGGTCATGCGTAATGTAGATCAATAAAAGGTTATGGGCTTCCTGCTGCTTTTGCAGCAGCTCCAGAATCTCCACTCGCACCGACGCATCCAGCATGGACACTGGCTCGTCAGCGACCAGCAGCCTCGGCTGCATTATCGTCGACCGGGCGATGACCACCCGCTGCTGCTGGCCACCGCTGAGCATATGAGGGAACTTGGGGAGGAAATCCTCCACCGGCGTTAGCTTCACTTCCTCCAGCGCTTCCCGGATGCGCTGCTCTCTTTCTGGCTTACTCCCAACCTTGTTGATGACCAACGGCTCCCCCAGAATCCGGCGCACACTCATAAAAGGCGGTAGCGCCCCATAGGGGTCCTGCTGTACGTAGCCTAATTGGGATCTGTACCATCGCATCTCTCTCGGCTTAAGGCTATCCAGGGGTTTACCTTCAAAGATTACCTGGCCCTTGGCCGGACGGTTCAGACCCAGGATCGCCTTGGCCAAAGTGGACTTGCCAGACCCACTTTCCCCCACCACGGCAGCGGCCTCACCCGGCCTTAGAGTAAAGCTGACCCCGTCTACCGCCCGCACCACCCCGGCGTGGCCGAATCCCCACCGCCTCAGCCCGAACCATACGTGAAGATCTCTGACCTCCAACAAAGGCTCATCCTGCATGATTAGCTTTCCTCATCGGCAGAGTATAGCCAGCATTTGACCCAGCGCTCCTGTTCCACCTTCACCAGGGGTGGATCTTCCTGGCACCGGTCAAATCGGAAGGGGCACCGGTTCGCGAAGCGGCAGCCTCCAGGGGGATTGATGAGGCTGGGTGGCTGACCCGGTATAAACTCTGGCTTTTCTCCCCCTCGAAGCCTGGGCACGCTAGCCATCAGCTTTCTGGAGTAAGGATGGAGGGGCTGGTAGAAGAAGCTCGCGGCGTCACTCACCTCCACCAGTTGACCTGCGTACATGACCGCCACTTGGTCCGCCAGCTCACTGGAGGTCGCGATGTCATGGGTGATGAGAAGAAAGCTGGTACTTTTCTCTTCTTTGATGCGCTTGAGTACGTTCATAATATTGGCCTGGGTCAGCACGTCCAGGGCCGAGGTGGGCTCGTCTAAAATGACCAGATATGGATCTGCCACCAATGCCATGGCGATGACGACCCGCTGCCGCATGCCGCCGCTCAGCTCGAAGGGGTAACGGTTCAGAAAGTCCTCTGGCACCCCCACCATCTGTAACAACTCTCTGACTCGGTCGCGCGCCTCTCTTCTGTTCAGGTGCTGGTTAATTTCCAGTGGCTCCGCTACCTGCTCCCCTACCCTGACGACTGGATTCAGGGAGTTCATTGCCGCTTGGGCCACCAGCGAGATTCCGGACCAGCGTACCTCTTGCCGGAAGCTCTCCTCGCCCATGGACATCAAGTCTTGGTTGTTGAGAAAAAGTTCCCCACTATAGGTATGCACGTTGCGGGGAAGGAGTCTCAAGATGGCCCTGGCTAGGGAACTCTTGCCACAGCCGGATTCACCCAGCACGGCCAGTGCCTGGCGGCGATCCATGGTAAAGCTCACCCGGTCTACTGCCTGAACCGCGCCTCTGGTGGTTCGGAAATAGAGGCGAAGGTCCTGAGCATAGAGGAGCGAGTTTTCTTTCATAGCTCCCTTAACCTGGGGTTGAAGATCCGGTCCATACTAAGACCTATCATGGCAAAGCCCAGGCCGGTGATCATCAGCAACACGGCAGGCCCCAGCACCCAGTAGTAGTATCCCTTGTAGAGTGCGCCGTTCTGCTGGGCGTCGTTGAGCACCTTTCCCCAGGTGGGTAGTACCGGGTCGCCCAGCCCCAGGATAGCCAGAGAGGCTTCCAGGAAGACGAAGGCGGGTATCAACGTGACAAATCCCGGCACCAGCACCGGGATGACCCTTGGGACCATGTAGAGGAGGATGATTCGCAGGTTTCCGGCCCCGTAAGCCCGGGACGCTTCGATGTAGGGAGACTCCCGCACCTGTAAAAAGATGGCCCGGTACACCTTGATAGATGCAGAGAAGATGCCGAGCAAAATGACAATCCCCAATATCACCCAGATGCTCCGGGAGTACAGCGTTCCCACCAGGATTAGTATGGGTAGTGCGGGAAGAATCATGTTCAACTCGGTGACCCGCTGGATGGAGGCGTCGGCCCATCCTCCGTACCAGACTCCGATGGCGGCAATAATCAGAGTGCAGATGCTGGAACCTACCGCGGCCAGCAACCCAAAAGCCAGCGCGACGGCAGTTCCCCACAGCAGTGCCACAGTGATGTCCCTGCGCAGGTGGTCGGTGCCCGCCAGGCCATGGACCTGGCCATAGACCACTAATCTCACGTCCAGGTCAGCTCCTTTTTCAAACAGCAGTCCCTCCGCTAGAAGCGTATACTCACCTTTGAGGGGTTGCAGAGTGGGTGCGGCCGGATCCGCGAAAAGCCCTACCTCCGGGGGATTCCCGTCCAGGCGACGGGCCAGGCGTTGGTCCAGGGACACCGCGTACCTCTCCGAGGGCCCCACGCTCCTATCGCCCAGAGTCAGCCTTCGGCCGTCTGGTGTAAGCCAAAACAGTGACACATGAGGAGGCCGCTCTTTGAACTTGGGGTCGAAAAACAGGTTCAGCTCACTGGGAAAGTCATCGTAACGGTAGTCGAACCCTAAGGAAATCTGCACGCTCTTCAACTCGCCCGATTCGACCTGGACTCGCTTGGTGCCCCCTTCTCGGCTACTCAGGATAATGGTCTTGGGCAGGTTGTTGCCTGGAAACAGGTTCACCCACTCGGGCTGGGCGTTCCTGGGATGCTCTATCCAGATGTCCCCCCCTCCCCGCCATAGGCGCAAAGCCTCGTTATAAGGGATGGCAATAACGCCGTAGATGGCCACCCCCGTCAAGGTCAGGATTAGCGCAAGTCCCACCAGGGCGGAGGGGTAACGGCGGAGCTCCCACAGCGCTGTCATCATCTCCTGTCGTCCCCGCCAATCTTCACTCTTGGGTCAACTAGGGCGTAGGTGATGTCCAGCAGAAAGACCGTCAGGGCGAGGAGGTAGGCATAGATGACTACCGAGGCGATTATCACCGGGATGTCAAATTGGCCGATGGCTTGGAAAAGGAGTCTCCCCAGTCCGGGCCAGGTGAACACCCTCTCCAGGATAATGGAGCCACTCCATAGGCTGATGATTCCCAAGGATAGGTTGGTGATGATGGTTGGCAGGGTTGGCCTGAGGATATACCGCCGCTCGATGACCCCGGAGGGGAGTCCCTTGGCCTTGGCCATCTCCACATAGTCCTCGCTGGCATAGATTAGAAAGAAAGTCCTCCACGAGTATATGGACAGAAAGATGGAGCCACTGGTTAGGGCTGCTACCGGCAATACCATGTGTCGCAGGACACTAAGGGCGTAAGCCAGGGTGCCCTCCGGGGGTGGAGCATCCACCATGCCGCCGAAGGGGAGGACCCGCAGCAGGGAGGCGAAAATTAGAATGAGAAATATACCGTAAAACCAGGAGGGAGCCGCGGATGAGGGAGCCAAGGCTATGATAGTCTTGTCCAGGAAGCTACCGTAGCGCCGGGAAAGAAAAAGGGCCAGGAAGATGGCCACAAAGAAGAGCAGGAAGAAGGTAGTGGCAAAGAGCAGCAGGGTGGCCGGCAGGCGCTCCAGCAGGATGAGGCGCACTTGTCG
>JAPULR010000245.1 GCA_027294635.1 Chloroflexota bacterium
CCTCTATCGACCGTTGTATAAATCTAGGATAGAGAGTAGTCGGGCGGAGGTAGTGTCAAGAGGCGACAAAAACCATCGAAGTGATAATAAGATGGGGTAAAGAAAATAATGACCTAATGTGTGAGCCCTAATTGATTACCAGCAAAGCTACAACTCTCCAGAGAAGAGCTCACCCGATCATCAAAGGCGTTACCTGGAAGCCTCTAGAATACTTACTAGCCGTTTGGGATTACTCGGGCCCAGCGGCACAATTCCACCTAGCCCCGCAGACTTGCTTACCTCTCCCCTAATGGCGGAGGGTATGGAAAAGCTGAAGTCGGAGTGTGATGTCCTATTGCTGGACTCGCCTCCTATTCTGGCTGCCGCCGACCCGGTCATACTGGCTTCATGGAAGAGCCTGCAAAAGTGAGTCGGGCGGGTGATATTTCTCTGATGCCTGTAGATGATGAATCACCAGCGCTAGCTCTTTCCAAAGAAAGGTTAAAACTCCGTCCGGCGATGCAAGCCGGGCGGGGTTTTTGTTAAAAAGTTTTGGGCAACTACTCCGTAGACAAGATCTTAGCTATGGTGTCCCCCATCTGGCCGGTGGTCAATGCTGTTGCGTTATCGTCAGCAATGTCCGCCGTCCGGTGTCCACGGGCCAGAGCTATCTCGACGGCACTTTCAACTGTCTGGGCTTCCCTTTCCAAACCCAAGGAGAGCCTCAGCATCATGGCGACACTAAGAATGGTTGCCAGGGGATTGGCGATGCCCTGGGTGGCGATGTCAGGGGCACTTCCGTGTATGGGCTCGTAAAGTCCGAACCTGGGATATCTGGGCCCTTTGTTCCCGGGTTCAGGAGCCAGGCTGGCCGAAGGCAGCATCCCCATGGAGCCGGAGAGGACCGACGCCTCATCGGTAAGGATGTCCCCGAAGGTGTTTTCCGTGACGACGACGTCGAAGTTCGCCGGGTTGCGGATTAGCTGCATGGCGGCGGTATCCACCAGCATATGCTCCAGGGTGACGTCCGTATAATCTTGGGATACTTCTTCTGCTATTTGGCGCCACAGACGTGACGTCTCCAGCACGTTAGCCTTATCCACCGAGGTGAGGCGCTTTCGGCGACCCTGGGCCAGCTGGAATCCAATATTAAGGATTCGGCGGATCTCGTGCTCGCTGTAGCGCAGGGTGTCTACGCCAGCCCTGCCTTTGGAGGACTGCCACCGTCGTTTGGGCCGGCCAAAGTAGAGGCCTCCGGTAAGCTCTCGCACGATTATTAGGTCAACCCCAGCAAGAACGCTGGGTTTAACCGGGCTTGAGTTAATGAGTGAGGGATACACCTTGACGGGCCTAAGGTTGGCAAAGAGTCTAAGCTTCTTTCTAAGGGCCAGGAGCCCATCCTCAGGTCTTACCTTGGCTTTTGGGTCATCCCATTTGGGGCCACCCACGGCTCCCAGGAGCACGGCGTCACTTTTGAGACAGAGGTCCAGGGTCTCTTTGGGGAGCGGTTCGCCGCACTGGTCAATGGCGTTCCCTCCCACAATGCCGTAGCCTAGTTCGAAGGCGTGGCCGAATTTAGCTCCTATGGCCTCCAGGACCTTCACCCCTTCTGCCACCACCTCGGGCCCTACCCCATCTCCTGGAAGGACCGCGACAGAGAAGTTCATATAGTCGCGTCCTTGAGCGTCAATTGATGAGCCCTATACGACGCTCATAAGCGTCTATCTTGTCCTCGTGGAGCAGGGTCAGGCTAATGTCGTCCAGCCCGTTGAGCAAGCAAGACCGGCGAAATTCGTGGACCTCGGGGTCGTTGTGTACTTTGAAGGGGACGGATAGGCCTTCTTCATCCCTCAGCATACAGGATTCCAGGTCCACGGTCATTCGGTACCCGGAATTCCCCTTGGCTGTTTCCATAAGGTGATCGACCTGGTCCTGGGGAAGGTGGGCCGGAACGATGCCATTATCGAAACAGTTCTTGTGGAAAATTTCGGCGAAGCTGGGAGCAATTACTACGCGGAAGCCGTAATCGATGAGGGCCCACGGAGCGTGCTCCCGTGACGAACCGCAGCCGAAGTTTCGTCCGGCTACCAGAATGGCGGCGTTCCGGTAGCCGGGATTGTTCAGGACGAACTCTGGGTTGGGCTGGCCGTCGGGAAGGAAGCGCCACGAGGCGAAAAGGTACTGTCCGAAGCCGGTCCTCTCGATTCGCTTGAGATAGACGGCGGGAATGATCTGGTCAGTATCCACGTTGACTCGGTCCAGGGGCGCTACGACACCGGTGATCTTGGTAAAGGGTTCCATGCTTTGCTCCTAGCTAGATATGCTGTATCTTTAAGAACCCCACTCGCGTACGTCCACGAAGTGCCCGGCGATGGCGGCCGCGGCGGCCATCTGTGGACTGACGAGGTGGGTGCGGCCTCCCTTGCCCTGACGACCCTCAAAGTTGCGGTTGGAAGTGGAGGCGCATCGCTGGCCCGGCTCTAGGATGTCCGGATTCATTCCCAGGCACATGGAGCAGCCCGCTTCCCGCCAGTCAAAGCTGGCGTCTTTAAAGATACGGTCTAAACCCTCCGCCTCGGCTTGCTGTTTAACGGCGGCGGACCCGGGTACCACCATGGCGTACACCTTGGGGTGGACTTTTCTTCCTTTTATTATGGAAGCCGCAGCGCGCAGGTCCTCGATTCGTGCGTTGGTGCAGGAGCCAAGGAAAACGCGATCAATGGCGATCTTTTGTATAGGAGTTCCCGGCTCCAGGGCCATGTACTCCAGGGCCCTCTCCGCGGCGGCTTGGTCGGCGGCTGAATCGAATGAAGCGGGATCGGGGACACGCTCCGTGATTGGCGCTACCATCCCGGGATTGGTCCCCCACGTGACGAAGGGAGAGAGGGTTGTGGCATCGATCTCCACTACCTTGTCGTAGGCTGCTCCTGGATCGGTCGGTAGTGCCTTCCACTTCTCTACGGCGGCTTCGAAGGCATCGCCCTGGGGTACCTGTGGGCGGCCGCGCATATACTCGAAGGTAGTCTCGTCGGGGGCGATCATGCCCGCTCGTGCGCCGGCCTCTATGGACATGTTGCACACCGTCATGCGGCCTTCCATGGAAAGGGAGCGGATGGCCTCTCCTGTGTATTCAATAGCGTGGCCGACGCCCCCATCGACCCCTATCTGACCGATGATGCCCAAAATCAGGTCCTTGGCGGTGACTCCATAGGGTAACGAGCCATTCACCCGCACCTCCATGGGCTTGAGCTTGGCCTGAACCAGGCACTGAGTGGCCAGGACCTGCTCCACCTGGGTTGTGCCGATGGGCATTGCGAAGGCGCCAAAGGCGCCGTGGGTAGAGGTGTGGCTGTCACCGCAGACGATTAGCTTGCCGGGTTGAGTGTACCCCTGCTCCGGGCCGATGATGTGCACGATTCCTTGGCCGGCGCTGTGCATGTCGTAGTGGGTGATGCCAAACTCCTTGGCATTCCGGTCCAGGGCCTGTATCTGCTTTAGGGACATCGGGTCGGAGATGGGTAGAGCACGGTTGGAAGTCGGCACGTTGTGGTCCGTGGTGGCAACGGTTAGCTCAGGGCGACGGACCTTACGTCCCGTTGCCCTGAGGCCATCGAAGGCCTGGGGTGAGGTAACCTCGTGGACCAGATGCAGGTCCACGTATAGGATGGCAGGCTTGCCTGGCTCCTCGTAGACCACGTGGGAGTCCCAAATCTTCTCAAACATCGTTTTAGGCGACATAACAGCACCTTGTTGTTAGTTTAGTGAACCCTTCGCGAGCGCTGATTGGCTGATTTAGGCCAATACCTCATCGATCGGGCAGAGGTTCATTGACATACCAGCGGCTGGACTATGGATTCGGTACGCCGGTGGGGGTCTCCTTTTTGGCCTCTTCCATGGCCAGCAGTCTGTTAAGGGCGTTTAAATACGCTTTGGCGCTGGCCACCAGGATATCCGTATCCGCTCCTCGGCCCACATACACTGCGTCACCCTTCTGGACGCGTATGGTCACCTCTCCGATAGCGTCGATCCCCTCGGTTATCGACTTGACGGTGAACTCTGACAGGGTGTTGGGGACCTGTACTATCCGGTTGATGGCCTTATAGATCGCATCAACGGGGCCGGTACCCGTGGATGCGTCGGTCATCACCGAACCGTCGGGACCGGTGAGCCGCACCGTGGCCGTAGGTATCTCGTGGTCACCGCAGGATACCTGGATGTGTTCCATCGTATAGGTTGTGGACTCGGTTACGGCCCTGCGCTGGTCCGACATGAGCGCCTCAAGGTCACGGTCCGTAACTTCGCGCTTCTTATCGGCCAGATTCTTGAATCCCTCAAAGGCCTGGTTAAGGTCTTCGGCGCTGAGGTGGTATCCCAGCTCTTCCAGGCGGGCCCTCAACCCAGCTCGCCCGCTGAGCTTGCCCAGCACCAGCGAGATTCCGGGCCAGCCAATGGATGCCGGGTCCATGATCTCGTAGGTGGAGCGTTCCTTGAGAACGCCGTCCTGGTGTATACCGGAGGCGTGGCGAAAGGCGTTGAGACCTACAATGGCCTTGTTGGGCTGAATGGGAAAACCGGTTATATCGCTGACCAGGCGACTGGTACGGTAGATTTGACTCGTATCGATATTGGTAGTGACTCCTAAGTAGTCCTTGCGAGTTTCGATGCCCATGATGATTTCTTCCAGGGCAGCGTTTCCCGCCCTCTCCCCAAGCCCGTTGATACATCCCTCAACCTGGCGGGCGCCCACCTGTATCGCCGCCATGCTATTGGCGACGCCAAGGCCTAGATCGTTGTGGCAGTGGACGCTCAGGACCACCTTGTCGATATTGGGTACGTTGCTCTGTATGCTTCGCAGCAGATCGGCAAACTCCTCCGGAATGGAATAGCCTACGGTGTCGGGTACGTTTATTGTGGTTGCTCCGGCGTCTATGACCGCCTTGAGCATAGTGTAGAGGTATTCAGGCTCGGTGCGGGAGGCGTCCATGGCCGAAAACTCAACGTCCTCGCAGTACCCTTTGGCCCTAGACACCATGCTTACCGCCATATCCATCACTTCCTCCCGGTTCTTGCGAAGCTGGTGCATAATATGAATGTCTGAGCTTGAGAGGAAAACGTGAATGCGGGGATGAGCCGCCCCTTGAAGGGACTTCCAAGCCTGGTCAACATCGTTGGGGTGGGCCCTCGCCAGCGAGGCGATTATTGGCTGCCGCACCTCTTGGGCGATGGTGGCCACGGCTTCAAAGTCTCCAGGGGAGCTGGCGGCGAACCCGGCCTCTATTACGTCCACACCCAGGCGCTCCAGCTGCCTGGCGATCTCCAGCTTCTCCGGCGTGGTCATCCCGGCCCCGGCGGCCTGCTCGCCGTCCCGGAGCGTTGTGTCGAATATTCTAACCTTTTCCTGTGCCATTTTTACTCTTCTCCCTTTTGCCTTTGGCGAGTTGATCTAACCACTGTGCACCTAACCTTTGAACCAAAGGCGGGCATAAGGAGAACGCAGACCGCCGGGCGGAGCTTTGCCACAACCCCGCCTTGCGGGCGATCTACGTGTTTTGCCTCCATCTCACACCTCTGCTACCCAGAACTAAATAAAAAAGCCCGTCCCCTAAAGGGACGGGACTCGTTCCCGCGGTACCACCCTAATTCCCCGACTCCGTCGGGACGCTCGTCGCTTTAACGGGCGTGCCGTCCGGCCCTATTAGCCTCCGGTCAAGGACTCCGAGGTGTTCAGGTCGGCCGCTCTGGGGCGAGTTCGCGGGTCCTGGGTGCCGCGTTTCCAGCGTCTACGGCTCTCTATAACCCGGGAAACCGTTACTACTCCCCTTCGACGCGTTTGTGGTGTATATCAAGGATTGCTGATAATCGTAACATGACTACCCCCGATTCTGTCAATAATAGGCTAGCATCTCACTGCTCAAGACCCAATAGGCACCAGGTCCATCTCTTAGGAGCCTTAGGGGAAGTGAAGGTCCAAGTAGTTGTTCAGATTCTTAGGGACAGGATAGAGAATAACCTGCGTGTAAATAGCCGTCTCTCGAGCCCGAACCTCAACCCCACCTATTACGGAATAGAAGATAACCTCTTCTCCAAAGAAAGCGTTGGACGGTGGGTTTACGCTTAACTGCTGATACTTCCCGTTCACCGTAGAGACAGAGGGCGCTCGATAGTCGGCAACACGGGCAAAGATGATGGTTTCATCGGGGACAGGTTGGTTCGCTATGAAAACATTACCCTGGAAGAGGTTAGGAAATGGGGCGATGGAGCCTGAGCCTTGGTCCAGCAGTGGGGTTGGCGTGGGCGTTGCGGTAGGAAATGGGCTAGCGGCGAGGGAAGGGGTTACATTAG
Organism: Chloroflexota bacterium; assembly: GCA_027294635.1. GTDB lineage: Bacteria > Chloroflexota > Dehalococcoidia > Lucifugimonadales > JAPULR01. The sequence goes on from JAPULR010000245.1 coordinate 6,322, forward strand.
GCGTGGGCTGAGGCGACGGAGTGGGACTGGAGGTGGGTGTGGGAGCCGCAGTTGGTGAAGGAGTAGCGGTAAGGGTTAGTGCCACGGTGGCTGATGGCGTGGAGGTTGGTGAAGGCTGATCCAAGGACATAATTATATAAGGGCCCAGGTGTACCGTGCTGGTCCAGTTGTCCGCCTGATCAACGGTCCTGAGATGGAACCACCATTCTCCCGGCGGCAAGGACAAACTTGAAGTCCCTGTGGCGGTTCCGTCCAAGTTCTTCACGTTATCGGGAAGGGTATCTGGAATTTGGTCCCACTCAATGGAGTAGCCATCTACACCGCGGGGCCCTTCTTCAGAATCGGCCGTTGGCGCTCGGTCCCTAGCTGGAGCCCACTCGATGCGAATAACGTTGTCTTCCGAGGCTACGCCAACAACATGGCTAACGCTTTGAATATCCACTGGATCCAAGGGAGGCGTAGCGTCGGCAACGGTAGCAACACCTTCATCGTTGAATACCGTCGCCCAGACGACGCCGATGGCGATACCTACAAAGCCTGCGGCGAGAATTGCCAAGAACCATGCTGGTAAATGGAAATCTCGCTCAAAGATCGGTAACTTTTGTAGCCGGATACCTCTACCAGACGAGGATGGCTTGGAACCGTACTTCCGCCTCATTAGCTTTGCGTGTAGCTGCTCTTTAAGGCCTTCTGGAGCAGCTACTGGAGCCATAGCACCTAAAACGTCCGCGGAGTTGGCGAACTTTTTGCGAGTCTCTTGACAACGGTAGCACC
>JAPULR010000246.1 GCA_027294635.1 Chloroflexota bacterium
GGAATTCGCTTTGACCGCTCGATTCAAAAAAGACCAATTGGTTGGTTAACTGCCAGCCGTTGGGCCCTACAGGACACAGCGCCGCGGCTTTTGGTATTATCTTCCTGTTAACCGCTAACCCTCCAGGGGAAATGCGGAATCGGAATGCTGGAGCTCCAGAATGCTCGACGGCATCGCTATACGGACTGGAATTGATTTAGTCAAGTTGGCTGATTTCGCACGAAGCCTGGAACAGGGTGGGGAAACCTTCCTGCGGCGTCTCTTCCACCCCACCGAGGTCTCCGGCGCCTCCTCCCAACGACTGGCCGGAATGTTCGCCGCCAAAGAGGCCGCCTTCAAAGCTTTGGGTCTCCCAAAAGGAGACTGGCATGCCATAGAAATCCACCACGATAACGAAGGAAAGCCGTCCATCAGCCTGTCCCCGTCCGTCGAGAAGGAGGATCTGCTGAGCTGTGACGTCAGCATTTCCCACACCGACGAATACGCTGTAGCGAACGTAGTCACGCTTAGAAGGAAAACTGGTGCTTGAATCGTACCCAGTACTCGGACGCGACGCCGAAGTTCGTTGAGGCTCACAGAAATCAGGTCTGCTAGAAGATTGCCGAAATATAGTTGGGCTACTACTGCTTTGTAGTTCATCTGTCACTGGTGTAAATGGTAAGCAGGAAGGATAGTAGGCGTAATGGAACGTATGTCAGACATCAGCGGCAGGCAGGAGGCCGGTAGATGAACACCTTGGTAGAACTACTGGAGAGTTCCGCGAAAAACTTTGGTCCAAATCCTGCTCTCATAATGAAGCCCAGCTTCCGAAACCGCGTGTGGACATACGCAGATGTATGGGAGAATGCGGGTCGAGTGGCCTCCTACCTACAGGACGGGGGTGTCCAGAAAGGAGACCGTATACTTTTCTGGGGCCCGAACATGCCGCAGTGGGTCATAGCATTCTTCGGGGTTTTACGGGCTGGGGCCGTCGCCGTTCCGCTGGACGTCCGCAGTGCTCCAGATTTCGTCGAGCGCGTAGTGGCCGCCACCGAGCCTCGCATGGCGTTTACCTCCCGGTTCGCCGGACAGGCGCTTGAGCAAGACATTGCGTCGGTACACCTAGAGGATCTGGACCAAGTGGTAGCGGCGTACTCTCCCAGGCCCACAGACGCGGGGGTTAGACCAGACGACCTGGCGGAGATATTATTCACCTCCGGTACCACAGGAGCGCCAAAGGGAGTGATCCTGACTCATCGAAACGTCACCACCAACTCAGTGGCGGTTTCACAGATTTTCCCAGGTACCGCCTCAGACCGCCTTCTCTCTCTCCTTCCCTTGAGCCATATGTTTGAACAATGTGGTGGGCTAATCGTCCCTCTGATGTTCGGCGCCCGCATCGTCTACCCAATCAGCCGGCAACCCTCCTTCATCTTTAGGGCCCTCCAAGAGAACCAGATTACTCTCCTCCTCTTGGTCCCACAGGGCCTCCATCTCTTTATGGGCGGCATTGAGCGCGAGGTGGAGCGTCGGGGGAAAACAAAGTTCTGGAGAGGGATGAACCGGATGGCGCCGCACCTGCCAATGAGTGTCCGGCGGCGCCTCTTCGGCAGCGTCCACAGGCGGCTGGGAGGAAAGCTCCGGTTAATTATGTGCGGGGGTGCGTATCTGGACCCAAGCCTTGCCAGGAAATGGGAAAACCTTGGGATTCCGATAGTAGAGGGCTACGGAGCAACTGAGGCGGCTCCGGTTATCACTTTCAATAGAGTGAGCCAAAGGGTGTTTGGGTCCGTAGGCCGCGTCATCCCAGGACAGGAGGTGCGCATCGCCGAGGACGGGGAGATCCTTACCCAGGGTCCTAATATCACTCGCGGTTATTGGCAAAACGAGGAGGCGACGACAGCGGCCTTCGATGGCGAATGGTACAAGACCGGTGACCTGGGGTACTTGGAAGACTCAGGATACCTCTACCTGAGGGGGCGAAAGAAGGACCTCATAGTCCTGCCAAACGGGCAGAATGTCTACCCTGAGGACATCGAACGACTGCTAAACGCCCACTCCGATCTAATAGAAGGGATCGTAGTGGGAATGCCAGAGCAGAAGGCTGAGGGGGAGACGGTGCATGCAGTGCTCCTTCTAAAGGACCCGGCAGCGTCTGCCGGTGAGATTGTAGAGGAAGTCAACGGAAAGCTGGCGGACCACCAGAGGATTCGTGGCTATACCATCTGGCACGAGGAGGATTTCCCAAGGACTCATACCTTGAAGGTGAAGAAGACCCTAGTTCTCGACTATCTGAAGACAGCCACATCCCCTGGCTCTGATATGCTCGATCCTAAGCAAGGAATGGCTGCCTCGGCCCCAACCGACCCCCTGCTTCGGATCATCTCCCAGGTGGCCCAGGTACCGCTCCAAGAGGTGGAGCCCGGTAAGAGCCTTGGAGACAACTTGAACCTTGACTCTCTTAAGAGAGTAGAGCTCCTTTCTATCATTGAACAGGAGATCGGTACCTACATAGACGAATCCCTTCTAGGCCCCACTACCACTGTCGGCCAGTTGAAGGAGTTGGTGGGTCAGCAGTCCCAATCGGTAGGCTCCCGCCTTCGATTTTATGCCTGGCCGCTCACCGCCTGGTGCACCTACCTTCGAGAGGGCATACAGCGTCTCATCGTTTTTCCCTGGCTTTCCACTAAGTACAAAGGCACTGTCACCGGGCTGGACAACCTGGATAATCTGAAAGCTCCAGTCCTCTTTGCCATCAACCATAATGCTATTCAGTGGGACAGCCTCCTGGTTCTTAAATCTCTGCCCCGCCGTTGGCGGCGTAGGGTAGCTTACGCTGCCGCGGCGGAGATCACTTTTGGGAAGCTCTGGATTGCTTTTCTGGCTTCCCTGGTCGGTGGCGCATTCCCCTTCAGCCGGGACACCGCTATTCGCCAGAGCCTAGAGTACCTTGGCGGGCTCCTGGATGCAGGCTGGAACGTGGGGATTTTCCCAGAGGGCGAACAGCGAGTAGGCCAAGATCTCTTACCCTTCAAGAGTGGTGTTGGGCTCCTTAGTGTGGAGTGTCGGGCTCCCATCGTTCCCATCCACATAGTAAGCGAAGGGCGGTCCCGGCGAGGTCGCTTGGGACTTCCCGGGCGTGAAGCAGTCACCGTCCGCATCGGTGCCCCGCTGGTCTTTGACCCCAACACCTCGTACATAGAGGCCACCAAGCGTCTTGAGGAGGCGATCCGGTCGCTTTAAGGAACCTCACAAAGGATCCTTGGCTCGGCCTTGGCCTCTCCAGTGCCCAGGATGAGTAAGATAGTTAACCATTTGGTTAACGGAGCGCTAGCCCCATACGAGTGTATCCATACCCTTCTGCTTAACACCCCGCCGAGAAGATGCGCGGCGTTTAGAGGTGCTTAAATAATGCGGATCATGCGCTGGAAGATTCTAATTCTCATGTTCCTCGTGGCCGGACTTGTGTCGATGGCTGTACTCGTTGGAGGTGGATGGTACGTTGCGGACATATTGAGGAATGACGGGTTGTTGCCCGACCATGAGCAGCCTAAGCTTGACATGGTAGTGGCCGGTATCGGTGAAGGCAAAGTTACCCTTAATGTGACATCTGACACCTCTACGGACGGACCCTGGATGAGAAGGGGAATATGGGGACTAAAGAGTGCCGATGGTTACGATCAGGTGGGCGCGATATTGGAAATCAGCGATCAACATGTGGTTCGTGAATACCTTCCATTAAAAGGAACCCTAGAAACTGGTGAAACAGTCCACGTGGAAAGCACCGCCTTCCCAGATGACCCACAAGAGGCATTCGGATTCACCTTCCAGAACGTGACCTTCTCCTCCCCATTGGGCGACTTTGATGCCTGGTTTATTGACGGGTCTAGCAACACTTGGGTTATTTTTGTGCATGGGAGAGCATCCAACCGAAATGAGGCTTTGAGGATACTTCCAACGATCGTTGAGTCAGGACTCCCTTTTTTGATAATCACCTACCGCAACGATGAGGGAGCGCCTGCTGACCCAGACGGCTACTACCGATACGGACAGACCGAATGGGAAGATCTAGAGGGAGCTGTCGCTTACTCCATCGCGCATGGCGCTGAAGACCTAATTTTGGTGGGCTACAGCATGGGCGGTTCCATCGTCACCAACTTCCTTTACCAGTCCCCGCTGGCCAAAAGGGTGCGGGGCCTAATTCTAGATGCCCCAATGATCAACTTTAACACTACTGTAGATCTAGGGGCTAATGAGCGAAGCCTTCCGGGGCCTTTCGTCGATCTCGCCAAATTTATCGCTAAGGTTAGGTTCGGCGTAGACTGGGGAGAGCTGGACTATCTAGCTCGTGCCACAGAGCTAAGTCCCCCCATCCTACTGTTTCACGGCGACGCAGACGATATTGTGCCAGTAGAAACGAGCGATGCACTGGCAAAGGCTCGCCCTGATATTGTGGAATACGTGCGTGTTCCCGGTGCCCCGCATGTGGGTTCTTGGAACATAGATCGTGTTAGGTATGAGACTGCCGTGTCGAACTTTTTGCGAGACCTGACACGATAGATTAGCCCACTAATATGACCGTCTAAATTCTGCAACGGCGATTTCCCCAAAGTGCCCTTTCGGAAAGGTCGTCTCAAATCTAGAGCCTCCTGATCAGGCTCAGAAGGCTCCTTCTCCGTGTTTATGGTGGAGACGGGGGAGAGTTGAACTCTACCATGAACACGAGCTGGGGGTTCTCTTAATACCTACAGCTGCACTGCAGATGGCTATTTACTTGCGAGCGTCTCGCTGGGCCCGTGAACAATGGAGCCTAGAGTTCTACATTCGCATCTGTTTATTGGTCGACGAGATCGTCTTCGTGACGGAAGCTGGCTTTTCCCGAGCTGATGGTGGAGATCAGGTGCGTCGCTAAGCTGTAGCGGCAAGGTTATCAGATCAGCTACCTCCGCCCGTCCCGGCCATTATTGCCTCCATTGCCGCTTGGTTGGGTGTCACGAAAGGTTCTGCATTCGGCGCCTGGGCAACCAGTTCTAAGAACTGCTCCGTCTTGCCTTGAGCAGGCGGCAGATGAGACGAGAAAATAGCCTTCGGAGCCATCTGGCGAATACCGTTCAAACTTTGCCCGAACTTATTCTGATCCACCGCGTGAATCCAGGGTGCGTCCGCGGTGGCCCAGATGGTCATCCCTCGTGCTAGTTCCGCTTCCGGTATATCTCTGGCATCTTCCACTGGAGAAGGTATGATACCCCCACAAAAATCGCTACTGAAGAAAGACCCTGATTTGTCATCTTACATTCCTTGGGTTGTGGGATTATCGAATATTGGGGGCCTAACAGCAGTTAGCTTCCTATCGCCGACACTTATGCTTTCGCCCGGGTTGATGAAGAAGCAACGCTGCATTGGTACTTCCCAGCCCAAACTCATTCTCATAGCGGCTAAAGAGTTCACTACAAGACGCGCGTTCGGTGCCGCCTTCAACACATCCTGAATGTTGCCAGTGTGGTCACTATCGTCATGGGTAAGCCACACCCACCTTATATCCTTAGGATCGATAATTGATTCTAAAGCCTTCATGAACTCGCCACTGTCAATTCCTATTCCGGTATCGATAAGCACCGGTTCCTTGGCCTTGAGCACGAAGGCGTTAATAGGAAGGTATCCTAGTCCAGGGATTGGGAAGTGACTGGAAAGGACCTCAATTTCCGGGGTAGCCTTATAGGAATTCATCGCCTCGCCTCCTCGCTGTGTAGATTGATCTCTCTCGTCATTTTCCCCGACCCTTCTCCCCGACTGCTTCGGGATAAGCTACTGCCATCAAGCTGCGGTAAACGGCCTTAACCGCCTGGTGGGTGGTTAGGTTCTCCTCGGCGAAGGCTTTCCATACGTAATAGTCGGTCAGAACTACGATCTCTTTCCGGGCCCCCCGCCGCACCTCAAACGGTCGCAACGCCTCGCCGACTAGCTCATTGCGCAGCACTCGCTCGTTAGTCACAAAGTCGGCCAACCCTGCCACCTTGCTCTGCTCGCAGCGCGCAACCTCGAGCTGCACCGAGCCCCGCTCGTACATCGCAAACAGCTCGCGCACCAGCTTCAGCATCCGCTCCTCGACCGTCGTCAGACCGTCGAAGATCGTTGGGGTCGGAGGCGAAAGTATTTCGATCACCTTTTGTCCGCACCCTCCCACCAGATCCTCTATCGTCGGGTAGTGGTTATAGACGGTACGCAGCGCGACGTTCGCTCGCTCGGCCACGTCCTGCATGCTGGTCGCCAGGACCCCTTTCTCGCTGTGCAGCTCGACCGTCGCATCGACAATCCGCCTTCGCATATCCTCGATGCTTTCGGACCTCTTACCCAGTATGTACTTGCGTGGCGCCATCTAGATCTCCCTGCTTAATATAATTGCCTATATACTGCATGCAATAATATTACCTCGCCGTCGATTTGTCAAGACTTCCGATATAACGCCAGCCTTCGAGTTGAAATAAGATAACTCCCCTGGGGGTTATGGCATTCGGGGGAGTTTTAAGTGGTTTGCGAACGACGAAAGAGCAGGTTGTAGATCATTGACGGAATGCAAATGTCAGTTGTGCTTACCAGCACGGCGATCCCCGTAAGCGCTCCGCCCAAAACGTACCCCAAAATGACCGCACCAGAGTGAAATGCCAACGCTGTTGCCACCAGCCAAACGGCACCGACACCACAGGCGAAGCGACTCTGTGCCCGGCGTTTGGGCAGTGGCTCTGTATTACGGACATAACGAATGCCATGGTTGTAAATTAGATCAAACGGGTGGACTGGAAACAACGCGGCGAGTGACGCATCGACGTCCGACGGCGTTGTCGGGAATAGGGAATTGCGCTCTCCCGTAAGACCGGACTAAGATAACCTGCCGCTGCAGTGCCCTTTGAAGCTCGTCGACCCTG
>JAPULR010000247.1 GCA_027294635.1 Chloroflexota bacterium
ATGCCATGGAGATGATCGCCGCTTCAAAGATGAGGCGCGCCCAGAACGCCGTGCTGGCCGGCCGACCCTATGCTCAGAAGATTCAAGAGGTAATTGCCAACCTGGAGGCCCAGCCGCAGGAGTTGGATGAGGGCCATCCCCTCCTCGATCGGCGGCCCGTCAATCGAATCGGTCTGGTATATCTGACCCCCGACCGCGGGCTGTCCGGCGGCCTTCACGGGAGCCTCAATCGCACGCTAGCCCAGTTTATTATTGAGAAGAGACCAACCCCCGTAAGGATTGTTGTCGTCGGCAGGAAAGGCCGGGACTTTGTGGTGAGAACGGGTCAGGACGTGCAGGCCGTCTTTGTCAACCTGGGGGATAGGCCGCCAATGTCCGAGATCCTCCCCATCTGTCAGATCATCTTTAACAACTACTCCGAGGGAGAGGTGGACGAGGTCTACCTAGTCTATCCCCAATTTGTCACTCTGACTTCCCAACGTCCCATGATTACCCGGCTATTACCCATCGAACCTGCCGATCTGGCGGTGGAGTCCAGGGTAGGTTATATCTACGAGCCCAACCCCGGAGCGGTGTTGGACCTACTGTTGCCGCGATTCGTGGAGATGCAGGTTTACCACGCTCTTCTGGAGCTTAGCGCCAGTGAGCAGTCGGCGCGTATGGTAGCCATGCGGAACGCCACGGACAACGCCAAAGACATGGTAGGCGACCTTACACTGGAATTGAATAAAGTGAGGCAGGATAGCATCACGGCCGAGCTGTTGGATATAGTGGGCGGCGCCGTTGCCCTAGAGGCCTGACCCATAGTAATCCGCAAAGAGAGGACCCGACATGGCTAAAGGCAAGGTAGTGCAGGTAATTGGAACGGTGGTGGATGTAGAGTTCCCCCCGGACGAGCTTCCCGGTATCTTTAACGCTCTTAGTATAGACAACAACGGGGAGAAGCTGATTCTGGAGGTGGAGCAGCACGTGGGCAACAACTGGGTCCGTTGCCTTGCCCTTGGCCCAACGGAAGGTCTGGCCCGCGGCGACGAGGCTGAGGATAGTGGGGGGCCGGTTCCTGTCCCAGTGGGACCGGAGACCCTTGGGAGGCTGTTCAATGTCACCGGAGACCCTCTGGACAACCTGGGTCCCGTAGAGGCCGCCGAGCGATGGCCCATCCATCGTCCTCCCCCGCCCTTTGATGAGCAGCTAAGCACCACGGAGTTGCTAGAGACGGGTATTAAGGTCTTTGACCTGGTTACCCCCTTCGTCAAGGGGGGTAAAATCGGCGCCTACGGCGGCGCCGGCGTGGGCAAAACCGTTATTATTCAGGAGCTTATACGCAACATCGCCGCAGAACACAGTGGGGTTTCCGTTTTCGCTGGCGTGGGAGAGCGATCCCGGGAAGGCAACGACCTCTGGAGAGAGATGCAAGCGGCCAAGGTCATGGATAAAACCGTGATGGTGTTTGGCCAGATGAACGAGCCCCCCGGCGTACGTGCCCGCATCGGCCTCACGGGACTTACCATGGCTGAGTATTTCCGCGATGAGGAGAACCGAGACGTTCTTTTATTTATCGACAACATCTATCGCTACATACTGGCGGGGATGGAGGTATCGGCCCTCCTGGGACGTATGCCCTCAGCCGTGGGCTATCAGCCTACCCTTGCTACGGAGATGGGAGCCCTCCAGGAGCGCATCACCTCCACCAAAAAGGGGTCTATTACCTCTTTCCAGGCCATTTACGTGCCCGCCGACGACTACACCGACCCCGGCATCGCCACCACCTTTGGTCATCTGGACACCATAGTAGCCTTGGAGCGTGCCCTGTCGGCCCAGGGCCTTTATCCCGCTGTTGACCCCCTGGCTTCCTTCTCACGGGTGCTGGAGCCCGACATTGTGGGTGAGGAGCACTACAACGTGGCCCGGGGAGTTATTGAGGTGCTGCAGCGCTATCGTGACCTTCAGGACATCATCGCTATCCTGGGAGTGGAGGAGCTGTCGGAGGAGGATAAGCTCACGGTGGAGCGTGCCCGAAAGGTCCAGAGGTTCCTGACCCAGCCCTTCTTTGTGGCTGAGACCTTTACCGGCATGCCCGGGAAGTACGTGGCCCTCAGGGATACGGTGCGAGGTTTTAAGGAGATCCTTGACGGTAAGCACGACGATATCCCAACGCCGGCGTTTTACATGGTTGGCACCATTGACGAGGTGGTGGAAAAGGCCGCTGAGATGCAGAGTACAGAGAGCTAGAGGTCTCGCTCCGGGTAAATCTTCATGGCAACAATGCAACTGGACATCATCACTGCTGAGAAAGTGGCCTACTCCGGCGAGGTGGAGGCGCTCCTGGCCCCCGGCATTGAGGGGGAGTTGGGGATACTGCCCCACCATGCTCCTCTCATGACAATGCTTCAGCCAGGCGAGCTAATGGTGCGCAAAGATGGTCAGGAGACCTTCCTGGCGGTGACGGGTGGGTTCTTGGAAGTTATGGAAAACAGGGTAAGCATCCTCGCCGATGCCGCCGAGCGCTCGGAAGACATCGATGAGGAGAGAGCTCAGGCCGCCGTAAAAAGTGCGCAGGAGCGTATTGCCATGAGGTCTGCGGACCTGGACCTGGAACAGGCCATGGCCCAGCTCAGGCGAGCAACGGTGCGGCTGACGGTGGCCCGAAGGCGCAGGCCTCGATAGGCCCCAGGGGATGGCCTCGCCGGAGCCTTAAGGCCCCTCGGCATCAGTTGACCAGGTAGTAGGTCATGGACTGCAGAGAAAGGACGGGGTCGACATTGCGTACCTTCACCTGCGGTGGCACCTGGGGATAGACCGGTGCGTAGTTTAAGATAGCCTTGATGCCGCATTCGGTCAGGCGTCTCACCACTTTTTGAGCCACCGCGCTAGGTACTGCAATAATGCCGATGCTTATGTTTTGCCTGGTGACCGTTCTGTCCAGCTCTTCGATGGGTTGGATCCTTAGACCACTGATGGTCTGGCCGACGATGGCGGCGTCCGTTTCAAAGGCCGCAACAATCTCAAATCCCTCAGGGACAAAGCCCGGGTAGCTAAGAATAGCCCTTCCCAGCCTGCCCACACCCACCAGACAGACGTTCCAACGTCTATTTAGTCCAAGGATTTGCTTTAGCTCCGTGGCCAGATAGCTAACGTTGTAGCCCCTACCTTGCTTGCCAAAGCGGCCCAGGTAGCTCAGGTCTTTGCGTATCTGGGCTGGAGTTACCTGGAGCTGCTCCCCTAGCTGCTGGGAGCTGATCACGTCTACTCCAGCGTCCAACAGTGAGTTGAGAACACGAATATACTGAGGCAGACGGGTGATTACAACCTCAGGTACCTCTGTGGAGTTTGACTGGCTATTGGCGGGGCGAGCTACCGTCTGAGTCTCCTTCCCGAGGAAGATTGCTGATAACATACCTCAAATGAGTAAAGTACACTTGATCCCATATTGTGAAAAGGGGTACTAGTTGGCCCGATTTTAGTATGGCACCTATAGGGTGTCAAGAACGGGGCGCCATGCGGAAGGGGGATTAGCGCCAGACGATAGGCAAGCCGCCGGTTCCCGCTAACGTTAGTAGCCATCTGGAAAACGGTCCCAGGGGTTCCGTCCCCATAGCCGCCCTGGCCGAGGGGGTAGAAGGGGCTCGCGGCGCACAAGCTTGTATAGGACCGCGGTCAGCATACCCATGACGAAGCCGCCTACGTGGGCCCAGTAGGCTACACCTCCGCCCAATGCTCCCAAAGAGCCTACTCCCTGGAAAATCTGGAGTATAAACCAGAACCCCAGGACCGCGATGGCGGGCAGCTCTATTACCATGATAAAGAAGAAAAGGATAAGGGTGCGTATGCGGCTGAAGGGGAAGAGGACCAGGTAAGCGCCTGTTACTCCGGAGATAGCCCCACTGGCGCCTATCATGGGAGTTTGCGAGTCCGTGTTCAGGGCTACCTGGGCCCAGACGGCGGCCAATCCAGCCCCTAGGTAGAATAGCAGGAACTTCACGTGGCCAAAGCGGTCCTCTATGTTGTTACCGAAGACCCAGAGGTAGAGCATGTTTCCCAGTAGGTGTATCCAGCCGCCGTGGATGAACATTGAGGTAAAAGCCGTTCCCCAGGTTGGTATGGGGGATTCCACGTCAATGGATATCACACGGATGTCTGGAAACTGGCCTGTGCGAAAGCGGAGCTCTTTAAGTTCATCACCGCCGAAGAGTTCCGTGGGTATGAGACCCCATTTAAAGAAAAATCTGGTGACGTCCAGGGAATCGGAAAAGAACAGGGAGCCGCCCAGGGAGAGCTCGTACAGGAACACCAGTGCGTTGAGACCTATGAGTGCGTAGACTACATAGGGTGTGGTTCTGCGGTAGACGCCAATATCGCCAATGGGAATCAATGGCTTGTCACTATCACGTTCCTACTGGCTGCCTTGAGAGCCTGCGCACCGAAGCCCGTGTACCCTGTCACGTTGAGCCTACGATCCCATCTCTCGGATGGCGTCAAGGAGATCGCTGTCTTTAGGCATTCCCTGCTTGACGTAACGGATGGTCCCTTCTTGGTCCAGGATCAGCACCGTGCGCTGGATGCTCTTGCCGTTGGGTTTCAGCGCCTGGTAGGCCTGAGCAACACTGCGGTCGGCATCCGATAACAGAGGGAAGGGGATACCTCTTGGCCATTGGTAGCCTTTAGAGTAAAGCCTGGGGCCTCTTTGCCTGGGGTTGACGCCACGGGATATCCTCCTCTAGCCCTACAATACCTTACCTCTGCAGTTTAGCAGAAAATCCAAGCCTAAGACTACAAACCCTTGAACGGGGCCTTAGCCTCCGTTGATGGGAGTGCCAGCGTCATCTATAATCGGCTCATAGACCTTCGGTTTCATCTTACTACTGACGCCATTCACA
>JAPULR010000248.1 GCA_027294635.1 Chloroflexota bacterium
TCTTGAGTCCGCTGGAATCCGTAATGTGCTGACTCAGGAGCAGTGTTCCCTGTACACCGTCGACGGGGTTGAGCCTGGCGCGGTAGTGCTGCCTTCGACGGTTAATGAGGTCTCCCAGGTGTTGACCCTGGCTAGACGTGAAGGCATCCGAGTGACGCCCTACGGCGGCGGTACCCAGATGGCCCTGGGTAATACTCCCAACGGAGTGGACTTAGTGGTGGGGATGTCGTCCTTGAACCGGATGGTGGACCACCAACCATCGGACCTGACGGCCACCGTGGAGGCGGGCATGACCCTGGCCAAGGCGCAGGCTAAGCTGGCGAAGGCGGGGCAGTTCCTACCTCTTGAGGCCCCATGTCCGGAAAAGGCTACCATTGGCGGCATTCTGGCTACCGCGTACAGCGGCCCGCTGAGCCTTGCTTATGGTTTACCCCGGGACTGGCTCATCGGCATCAAAGTAGTAAACGCCGACGGTACGGTAACCAAAGGCGGCGGCAAGGTGGTCAAGAACGTCACCGGCTACGATATGAACAAGCTCTATACCGGCTCCCTGGGCACCCTGGGTGTCATTGTGGAGGCCTCCTTCAAGCTCGCCCCCAGGCCTCCCGTCAGCCATACCATGGTTGTTGGCTTCGAGAAATTGGGTGACGCCGTTAAGACGGCGTCGGCGTTGCTAAGGGAATATGGCGGACCCAGCGCCCTGACGCTGGTTAACGGCGAAGTGGCGGCCCGGGTGCAACTGGAGCCCAAGCGCTACTGTCTGCTGGCGCTGTTCCAGGGGAGAGAAGGCGTTGTGAAGAGTAAGGCGGACCGAGCTAGTCGGGCGGCGTGGGACAACGGATGCAACAGTCTTGAAGAGCTGTCTTCTGAGCGTGGAGATGACCTGTGGCAGCGACTGATAGACCTGCCCTGGGTGGGTGTAGAGCCTCCGGCCCTTAGTGTCAGGTTCAGCCTCTTGCCTTCACAGACCCCAGGAATGGTGGAAGCTTTGGACTCCCTGGAAGACCCGTCTCTAAGCCATGGGTTCGTAGCCGACATCGGTACCGGATCAGTCAGGAGCCTTTGGTGGGCTGCTGAGGATGCTTCCGTTCCTCCTGAATTTGTTCGGAGGGTGACCTCTCTGGTAAACTATCTCGAAGGTGGCTGGGTCATAGAGCGGTGTCCCTCTGAGATAAAGCGTGGGCTGGATGTGTGGGGCCCTCCTCCCGATAGCATGGAGATAATGCGCCGGATCAAGGCCACATTGGACCCCGCAGGCCTTCTGAATCTTGGACGTTTCGTTGGGGGCGTTTAGCCGTGGCTCACAAACCCCCTGTTCCCCTGAACACCGGCCCGGCCTTTGCGGGACTTGACATGCCTCGTGATGAGGACCTGTACCGCTGTGTTCACTGTGGTCTGTGCCTTAGCGTCTGTCCCACCTATATGGAGACTGGCCTTGAGACCGAGTCGCCCCGAGGAAGGATAGCTCTGATGAAGGGTGTCCGGGAAGGTCGCCTTGGCATCAGCGAGAGGGTGGTGGCCCACTGGGACCTGTGCCTTGGGTGCCGCGCCTGCGAGGTGGCGTGTCCCTCGGGGGTTCCCTTCGGTCGCCTGATAGAGAGCGCCCGGGCGCAGGTATCTCAGCAAGGCAAGGCTCCCTGGCGCCAAAGAGTGGTCAAGACCCTGTTCCTGAGGGGACTACTGCCGCGGCTAGCACTGCTTCGTTTCTTGGCCTCTATGCTCAGGGCTTATCAGCGCTGGGGTTTTCAGGCTCTGGTCAGGAAGACCCGCATCCTAAAGGCGCTTCCCGGAGGGTTGGACAAACTGGAGGCTCAGCTTCCAGACCTGCCTCCACGCTTCTTTGGCCCTCAGCCCAAGGTCTTCTCTGCCTTAAGTATCGCCAAGATGAAGGTTGGCCTGTTGTCGGGCTGCGTGATGCCTCTGGTCCAGGTACCCACCATGGAGGCCGCGGTTAGAGTCCTTCAGCGCAACGGCTGCGACGTTGTGGTGCCGGTGGGCCAGGGCTGCTGCGGCGCTCTCAACCTCCACAGCGGCGATGTGGAGATGGCGCGTCGAATGGCGCGACGGAACGTTGACGTCTTTCTTGCAGCTGGGGTAGAAAAGGTCGTGGTGGCGTCGGCGGGATGCGGTTCCGCGATGAAGGAGTACGGAGACCTGCTGAGGGACGACTCGGTCTATAGCGAAAAAGCGGGAAGATTCGGGGGGATGACCGTTGACATAACCGAGTTCCTGGCGGACCTGCCCCTGGACCCACCCAGGGGGGAGGTCAAGGGAAAAGTGACCTACCAGGACCCCTGCCATCTGGCCCACGCACAGCGTATCACCGAGGCCCCAAGAACACTGCTAAAGGCCGTGCTGGGGCTGGAGCTGGTGGAGATGGAGGACGCCAGCCGGTGCTGTGGCGCCGCGGGCATATATTCGATCACTCAGAGGAAGATGTCGGGTCAGTTGCTGGAAAGCAAGATGAAGTGGGTTGTGGCCACGGGAGCCGAGACGGTGGTCACGGCCAACCCGGGATGCGTTATTCAATTGGAGACAGGCCTTAAGGTGGCCGGCATCAAGGGCCGAGTCTGCCATGTGGTGGACATCCTGGACCAGGCTTACCAGGCGGAGGATGGATAGGGAGCCCGTGGCATCCCAATGGGTGAAGCAGCTACTAGCCCTTTAGCAGGAACTCGTTGCTGTCGGTGTCGCGGAACCTGGCGTAGGAATCCCAGGCCATGGCCTTAGTGATCCAGCGAAACATAGACGTCACACCAGGCTGACTGTACTATGGCATTCCTGTGCCATCGAATGGCCTACCCGTCTGCTTTTGATACCAGTTCTGCAATCTTGTGGATGATGTGGTCAGGTTGGATGAGACTCTGATTAGGTAAACCCGTTTGCGCCCAATCGACCCATATGCTCCAAATGCCCAGCCTTTGTGGAGCCTCTACGTCTAATGCCAGATTATCACCGACCATCCATGTCTCCGATGGTGATGCTTTGAGTTGCTCAAGAGAATGGCGGTACACACGTTCGTCTGGCTTGCCAACTCCGAATTCGCCCTCAATCAAGATACAGCCAAACAGAGAGCCTAATCCGAATCGGTCGATCTTCGCTCGCTGGAGTTCGGCGCTACCATTGGTAACAAGGCCCAGCTTTACCCCTTCATCCCGAAACTGGCCCAAGGTTTCAATTGCACCGGGGATCGGCTTAACCATCTTTTCCCTGACCACAGCGTATGAGTCAGCGAGCTCGTTGGCTACCATCGGAGCGTTGATCCCCAGACGAGCGAAGGCCGCTGAGACTACCTCTTGGCGAGCAGCATGGAGATCGAGCCGGCCTCTGCGGTTCCGTTCGGGGTCGCTCCAGTACCAACGTCGGGTCTCCATAATGACATCGAGCAATTGACCTGATACAAGACCTGGTACCTTCGTTGCAAACTGGTAGCAGACCTTCTCCCAACAATCTTCAGCAACAGCATCGTATGCTAGGATTTTGTCGTCCAGGTCAAATAGTATGGTCGGTGGTAGTTGGAAACTCACACATCATCTCCTGACTGCATTCAAGGGTTCTTTTGGTCTAGAGATCAAAAGAGGAATGACGATTAACTGGCCACTACTAACTAGTGGTGGCTCATCAGTTGGACTTCCTTCTGCAATCATGTGTTTATCTGGGCAATCGATCTTAACCTGTCGTGAGACCTAATTGTCACCAAGAATGACTCAGCTACACCACCGCCGAGGAGCCGCCGTCGATGTTTATGGAGGTTCCCGTCAGGTAGCTGGCCCGCTCCGACGCCAGGAAGGCTATAACGTCACCCGCCTCCGCGGCCTCTCCCACCCGTCCCAGGGGCACGTTGCGACCCTTGGCTATCCGGTCGTAGTACTGGTCAAGGCTAAGGTTGTGTCCCTGGGCTCGCATACTCTGATAGCGTCTCTCCTGCTGGCCGCTCTTGATCAGCCCTATGCACACCGTGTTGACTAGAATGTTGTCTTTGGCCAGGTCCTTGGACAGGGCCTTGGTGAGGGCGATACCCGCCGCTCGGGTGACTGAGGTAGGCACCGAGGCTGGACCCGGAGCTTTTCCACCTAGGTTGGTGACGTTGATAATTCGGCCACCCCCGGCCTGGCGCATGTGGGGGATGGCGGCGCGGCTAAAGCGAACGGCGGCCAGGAGCTTGAGATCGATGTCCGCACTCCAGGCCTCGTCGCTGATGCTTTCAAAGCTGCCCGCCGCCGATTGACCGGCGTTGTTCACCAGTATATTCAGGCCGCCGAAGGAGCGGACCGTTATCTCTACCACTCGCTTAATGTCGGCGATCTTGGTAACGTCGGCCTCAACCGGCAGCACCTCTCCCATGGTCTGATTCCGCATCTCCTGGGACGCCTTGGCCAGCACCTCCTTACGGCGGGCGCATATTACCACCTTGGCGCCCTCCTGGAGTAGACGGTGTGCGGCGGCTCTCCCAATGCCCTGGCTGCCGCCGGTTACTATGGCCACCTTTCCCTTGAGTCCTAAGTCCATGTCTCTCTCCCCTTGTCAGCTTTCGATTATCGATTTGGTTGTCGCTGGCAGTTCGTCCAAAAGGTCCCCTGCCGTGGCTCCCCTGTCGCCGTAGATCGCGCTCAATCTCTCGGCTGCCGCACCGTGGAGGTAAACGCCGCAGCAGGCGGCATCCTCCAGTGCGAGGCCCTGGGCCAGCAGTCCGGCGATGACCCCGGTCAGCACGTCGCCGGTGCCTCCCGTGGCCAGCACGGGATTGGCGAAGGGGCTGACCCAGCACGTTCCGCCGGGGCTGGCGACTACGGTAAAGGCACCCTTCAAAACTACCACCTTGCCCCACCGGGCCGACCACTCGCGGGCTAGATCTACGCGGCGGGCCTGGATTTTTGGGGTTGATACACCAGTGAGTCGGGACATCTCCCCCGGATGGGGGGTGAGGATGGCGGGGGTCTTAAGCCTGTCCCACCAGCCCTCAATGGCAGCAAGGATGTTCAGTCCGTCGGCATCTACCACCAGGGGTTGCGTTGGCTGAGGGTCCGACAGCAACAGGTCTATAACAAACCTACGGGCGCTGTCGGAGTGGCCCATGCCGCAGCCGATGGCCAGAGAGCTGTACTGCGAAAGGGCTTCCTTTACTGAGGAGACACCTTCCGGGGCCAGAGATCCCAGGCCATCGTCGGGCACGGGAAGATGAATGGCCTCGGTGAGCTTGGAGGCCAGCATGGGTTGAATACTCCGAGGTGTAGCCAGGGTAACCAGTCCGGGCCCGGAGCGAAGCGCCCCCTGGGTGGCCAGGTACGCCGCTCCAGGGTAGTTCACCGAGCCGCCGATGATCAATGCGTGTCCATAGGTCCCCTTGTGGCTGTCCTTGGTTCGTCGAGGCAGCTTGTCCCGGACCCAAGAAGAGGTCAGGATTTCCAGGGGGATGTCCTGGGCTAGCTCTGCGGGGATACCGATGTCCAGCACCTTCAGCCGCCCCACCCTTTCTGCGGCGGGGAAGCGGAAAAGTCCTACCTTTGGAAACCCCAGGGTCAGTGTGATGTCTGCTCTGGGGGCGGCGGGGTCGGCCTCGCCCGTATCGGCGTCAACTCCCGTTGGAAGGTCAAGGGCAATCAGGATCCCCTGCTTGTTTCCCAGGCGAAGCATAACGTCCTTTACGGCGCCTTCAAGGGGGCGGGCTCGCCCGGTGCCCAAGACGGCGTCGATGACTGCATGGGAGGATCCCACCGTCTTATCCAGCGTCTGGTATCCAGCGTCATTAGAGGCTCTGCTGAGGGTTACCTCTTCCCGCAGGGCCAGGTCAAGCTTGGGGTCTTCTTCCTGCCGCTTTGCCGTTAAATACGCGGTGACCGACGCCCCCCAGCGGGCCAGGTGCCGCGCTGCCACCAGGCCATCGCCGCCGTTGTTGCCCGGTCCAACCAGAACCAGCACTCGCTTTCCAGCCGCCGTTCCCAGGGCCTTACGGATTTCTTGGGCCACCGCCAGACCCGCCCTCTCCATCAATTGGTCGGTGGAGATTCCATGGTTGGATGCCGACTCTTCCAACCGCCGCATCTCTTTGACAGTGACGATCTTCAAGGCG
>JAPULR010000249.1 GCA_027294635.1 Chloroflexota bacterium
AAAGGCATCATTCAGGTACCGGATAATATTAGCTCCAATAGGCACCCTATTGGTGGAGACGGGGGAGAGTTGAACTCCCCGTCCAAAGGGCGGGCAACCTCCAGAGGATCGTTCGTACCGTTGGTGATGGTTGATTTAGACGAGTTGCATACTATATTTAGAAACCATATATGTAATGCGTAAATATTATTGGTCGGGGAGCCGGGATTCGAACCCGGGGCCTCTACGTCCCGAACGTAGCGCGCTACCATGCTGCGCCACTCCCCGACATCATTCATTGTAGCTTTAGGGCGGGCCTTCAGCAAGAGAAACCAGTGCGTTACCAGACCTCCCACGCTCCCGCCTCTGGGAACCCCTTCCTCTCTCATACCTCGAGGCCTTACCCACGCCAGTGTCTATCTCACAATGGGACTGGTCCGATGGGGAGAATGTGGCAGGGGTGCGGTCAAAGAGCTCAGCGCTAGAGCCACCTCATACTGCCACCCCTGACCTTTGGGAAAGTGTGGCTTGTTTAAAGTCTGGAGGTACGTTGTTGGCCAAGGTGTCGAGTAAGTGATTACGGCGTCCTTGGACCCTGACCCAAGCTTCGGCCTAAGCGGCACTTCAGTCAAGAGACCATAGTACGAATGTACTAAATCAAGTAGGCAAAACGGTGGAAGTGCCACGTGGGAGGGTCATGCTACAGTTAGCAAAAGAGTAATGAACTCTACGTTTTGATGTGAGGTATCGGCATGGTAGTACCGAATGGTAAGCGGCAATCTAGTGAGGACCGAGGAGGGCTAGTCGCTCTTCAAGTCGACAAAACCACATCAGGGATATCGATTAAAGAGTTGGAGATGCTCCCTAGACTTGAGGAGATAGAACAGCTGGATACATTGATTGTTAGGGGAACCACCAACATAAGCGAAGAGGTAATTGGCGCTATTGCTAATCAGGCCGCAAGTGAAGTCGAGGGGGTAGCCAAAGTGGGGACCAGTTCCTTAAAAAGAGTCTTGGCAGAGCGAATAGGAAACGCTAAACCGAAGGCGAGGGGTGTCGATGTAGAGGCAGGCAGAAAAGAAGCCATCCTCGACATCTCAGTACGTCTGTTCTATAGCTACAGCGTACCCCAGACTGTGATTCATATTCGCCGAATCGTAGCGGACCGGCTTCTCAAATACTGTGGCCTTGTTGCTAAGGAGGTCAATATTAAGGTGGTTGGCCTGGAGTTTCCGGAGAGGCTGTCCGGAAGAGTACAGTAGCGGTTTCGGCCCAGAGTACCGTATTCAAACACATAAGGAGAGAACCATGATCAGTTCAGAGAAGATCCAGGAACAGGAGATGGCCAAGCGGTTGCAGGAAGTAGACCAGATGGAAGAGCTTGAAGTCGGCGGAGAAACGTCTATTGAGGATAATGTTATCGGAGCCATAGCTGGGGTGGCGGCAAAAGAGGTCGACGGCGTATCTACCCTGGGTAAGCAATCCCTGCGACGCGCCATCGCCGAGAAGGTCGGTGGCGCTGAAAAAAGGGCCCGAGGGGTTGGCGTTGAGGCGGGGCGAAGGGAAGCCATCCTGGACCTGGAGATGACGGTACTCTATGGATACAGCATCCCCGAGATGGTGATCAAAGTCCGCACGGTTGTAGCCCAGCGAGTCCTCGAACTACTTGGCCTGGTTACCAAGGAGATCAACATTAACGTTGTAGGCCTTGACTTCCCCGACAGGGTGCAAGGCAGGGTGGAGTAGGGCGCTCGAAGGCCGTTTTAGCACGAGGGCTCCTAGCTTTCTTTGAAACCCCTCCACAATATCTTGACCCTCCATAAATCGAGCGAATAGAAGATAATGGACGAGCTACTGCATCGCTGGAACCGAGCGATTGTGGCCTTCGTCGCTCTGTTCGTGCTTACTGGGGCTATAATCGTTCTGCTGATGACCGCTGACGCCATCGCCCCCGACTTCCTTCCCGGCGGGTCAGGTGACCCTTCGACCGGATCCTGGTTTCAACCCCAATTGGAAAGCCTTGCCGATTTAACTGGGGGTGACCAAATCGTCCCTATTGCAATCTCCTTCATAGTCATCCTAGCCATGCTAAGGCTTGCGACCATCGAGGTAAGATCGGAAAGGCGTAGTAGGGCCCTCATGGTCAGTTCCGGCCAGGAAGGTGACCTCACCATAGAGGAAGAAAGCGTACGTTATCTTGCGGAGAGAACTGGGAGGACCAATAGCCAAATCACGTCACTTAGATGTCGGCTGCGGGTCCGGGGGAAACGGTCGGCCACCCCAGCCAGCATAGAAATTTCATGCTACCCTCGAGTAGCCCTAGGGACCGATGTGCAGCAAATCCGAGACGACCTTCAATCCAGGGTCAAGGACACCGTGGGGAAGCTTACCGGGCTAACGGTTTTGCGTGTGAATGTCGCCAGAGTCAAATATGAGCGAAATGACAATGTTCGGCTTATGGAAGGCTAACTGATGAACAATCCCAAATCATTGGGTCTTACGCTCGGCTTGGTCATCGGGACCGTTCTAGTTTGGCTGGGGCTTTGGCAGGCCGCTGTTGTAGGGATACTGGGCTTCACCGGCTGGCTCGTAGGGAAATTCATCGTAGGAGAGCTACCCATTTTGGATTCCCTCCTGGAGCGGTTTGTTGAGAACAGGGACCGGGGACATATGGAATGATGTCGTAATGTGTCGTCCCCATCCAGTAGTTGTTCTGTACAAAAGATGGAGTCCTCGACTCCGGGGCGCCCTTGACAAGCGAAACGACCTCTTATCCTCTTAAATAGGCTGTATGCGCCTTCACAACGGGATATGTGACTCGAAGTTAACCTTCCTCATGCCCCAAAGGTACCGACGGCGCCGAACAAGTCCATCTCTACATCATTCCCACCTTTCGGAGGTGGATAGTCCCTCACCAGGTATTCTGTCGACAGGAACCGTTGCCTGAGGGACGACGGCAGCCAATCAAAAACTCCCTCTCCTTGTATTTGGGTCCGATGACAAAGAGCAGCCTTCTCTTTTACTTCCGCAAATTCACTAACGTCGATTACTGTGGTAACCTCTTCGTCAGGCGTCCCCATGGTCTCAACGTCCATCTTGGCCAAGTCTGAGTCTATTCCCTCCGACACGATGGCTTTTTGGAACTCCCTGAACATACTTCTGGGAAAAGTCATGTAGTACAGCTTGCTCGGTTGGTGGGGCTTCGGTCCATCCAAAGACATTTGACTAGAACTTGATTCGCTGCCTGCAACCCGAAAGGCATCATGGGTGGCATGGTGGATCGCGATGTGGTCTGGATGACCGTATCCTCCCGTCTGGTCGAAGGTCACCACAACCTGCGGCCTTACCTTCCGAATGATCTCAACGATCCGACCGGCCACTTCGCCCTGGCTTGCTCTGCATAGAGCCTCGGGATGGTCGTTGTCCGGGGTGCCGACCATTCCAGAGTCGCGATATCCCAGGAGGTAAAGCTCTCGAACGCCTAAGATGTCACATGCCGCCCGCAGCTCTTCCTCTCGTACCCGGCCCAGATTGCTGGATGTTGCCAGCGCGGAGCTGCTAATTTCCCCTACTTCGCCTCGCGTAGCGCATATAAGGGCTACATCCACACCTGACGCCGCGTATTTCGCCAGGGTGCCACCACAGCCAAAAGTCTCATGATCGGGATGGGCCAGAACTGCCAGCAAACTTCTTTGTGAACTTTTGAGCACCACGTATCCTTTCACTAGATTTTATGAGTCATCCACAGGTGAATTGCAGTAACCTCAGTCCATCAGAGAACCACCCGCAACGGGGATAGATAGACCAGTGAGGAGGTCAGACTCTGCTGACGCCAGAAAGGCTGCCACTACAGCTACGTCTGTCCCCAGTGCTGCTCGGCCCAAAGGAATCTCACGCGATCGCTCCTCAATCATCCTAGCTCGGTACTCATCTGCCGTTTGGCCCTCGGGGGCCAGTGCGGCGGCGATGCCCGCTATCCTCTCGGTGTCCACCAGACCGGGGCAAATGGCGTTGACGTTGATGCGATGGGGCGCAAGCTCCAGGGCCAGAGATTGGGTGAAGCCTATGAGGGCGAACTTCGACGCGCAGTACGCCGCGTATCGGGCCATGCCCCGTTTCCCAGCGCCGGAAGAGATAATGATGATCTTACCGCCATCACCCCGCTTTATCATCTCCCTGGCGACGGCCCTGGAGCAGAGGAAGGTCCCTTTCACATTGACCCTCTGCACCAGGTCCCACGCATCTTCCTCAAGCTCAACCACGGGTACTCGGTCCCGGCCAGGAGGTGAGCCAGCGTTGTTAATCAAGATGTCGACCCGCCCAAACCGATCAATCGCCTGACGCACCATGTCGGCCACTTGAGCAGCATCGGAAATGTCCGCCACGATGCCTATGGCTTGGCGACCCAAAGCCTCGATCTCGCTGATTACGTCGGGAACGCCCTGCCACTGGGACTCGGAAGCAGCATGGGGATTCGATACGATGTCATTCACAACGACGTTCGCGCCTTCCCTTGCTAACCGAGTTGCGATGGCTCGCCCTATACCGCGTTCGCCTCCGGCCCCCGTCACCAGGGCGACTTTCCCTTCCAGATTGTACATCCAACGCCTCCTCAGTAATCGTGTTGCTGTTGGCGGAGTCAGTTATTTAGAGGGAGCAAATTCGACGGCTGCTTTGTCGTCAGGGGATCAGCAACAGTTTGCCGGTGGTGCCACGACTCTCTAGGTCTCGATGAGCCTGAACGGCGATCCTCTAAAAACCTACCTCGAAAACCCTAAGGCACACGACGTCCTAGTTCTCAAATGGAACGGATACGAATACAATCTGAGCAAAATGCCAGAGAAGGAATCAAAGACTCGCCACTCGAAGAAGAGCCAGCTTAAACAGAACTTGCTCGTTCCCACTGCGCGTCAAAGGTGTGGCCCAGCTAAAGGTAGCGGCCCGCTGGCTGGGAAAACTACATCATCCTCTGGATGATTTTCTCAGCCTGCTCCTGGCTTATACCCAACGGCCGCTGTCCTAGGGGGCCTCCCTCGTCAAGCACAGGTTCCCGCTGGCCAAGACTTGGAGCTTCCCTTTGGATGAAGATCCCAGTGTATATCGTATCGCCCCAAATCATGGCCTTCTCACAGGAGGCTTTCCAGTCGCTGGTGTCATGGTCCTCATCCTCAAGTTTCTTGACGCGTTCCTTGAAAAACGGATTGGTATTGTCGAGGTTGAAGGTAACGCAGGGGCTGAAAACGTCAATAAGGGCAAACCCCTTGTGCTGGACCCCCTTCTTTATGAGGTCCGTCAGATGCCTGATGTCGCCACTGAAACCGCGGGCGACGAAGGTGGCCCCATTCATGATCGCTGACGTAATCGGATTGACCGGCATCTCCACGCTGCCGAAGGGTGTGCTTTTGGTCTTCATCCCTAGCGAGCTGGTAGGGGAAACCTGTCCGGTGGTAAGGCCGTAAACCTGGTTGTTCATCACAACGTAAGTCAGGTCCACGTTCCGGCGCGCCGTGTGGACGAAATGGTTCCCACCAATGCCGTAGCCATCACCATCCCCTACTGTCACAATAACGTTCAGCTCATGATTCCCCAGTTTTGCCCCTGTAGCCACCGCCAGTGCACGACCATGCAGGGTGTGCATCCCGTTAGCGTTGAAGTAGCCCGGCAAATTGGAAGAACAGCCGATTCCGCTGATAATGAGCAGCTCATGGGGCTTGAGCCCCAACTCCGCACAGGCCCTTTGAAGGCTGTTTAGAACCCCAAAGTCGCCGCAGCCCGCGCACCAGTCCGGGTCAACGGGTCCCTTAAAATCTTTCGCTGTTAGCTGAGCGTCCGGCTGGCCTTCTGCAATATCGGTGGTGGTTGTCATCCTATCACCTCTTTAGACTACGACTTCTTGGTAGGGAACGTAAATGTCCGTTTTTCCGGCGAGCACCTCAAGGACGCCGTCGGTAATGTGATGGGGCATGAACGGCTCCCCATCATATTTGCGTATATGCCCGTCGACGGAGAGTCCGGTTTCACTCCGCAGATAACGGTAGAATTGACCCGAATAGTTGTTCTCAACCATGATTCTCTTCTTGGAACCGGAGAGGATGTCTGTTACCACTTCCCCCTGCAGGGGGACAATCCATTTGATCGGAAGGTGATTGGCGGTAACCCCCTTGAGCTTAAGCTGCTCAATCGCCTCCTTGATAACGCCGTAAGTGGAGCCCCAACCAATTAGTGTGACCTCGGCATCCTGAGGGCCTTCCAACTCGGGAGGAGGGACATCTTTGGTGACATGCTGGAATTTGCGGGCCCGCTTCTCCACCATCTTTCGGCGCTTGTGGGGATTGGTGAACTCGTCACTAATCAAAATCGAGTCCTCGTCGTGCTCGTCCGTGGCAACAACGTGAACATAACCTTCAAGGCCAGGTAGGGCGCGGGGAGAGATGCCGGTTTCGGTAATCTTATAACGCTTGTAACCATCGGTCGAGGAAGGTTCGGTAATCAAGTCTCCCCGGTCGATTTTGGGATGCATGTTGATATCATCTGGATCAACACTAAACCTACCTTCGGAGATCAACAGATCGGATATGACGATGCCGGGGCATTGACACTTGTCAACCAGGTTGAACAGCTCAGGCATGGTATTGAACGCGTCCAGGCTGTCCTTGGGGGCGACGATCAGCCGCTCGAAATCACCCTGGCTTGCGCCGAGGACTTGCCACAAGTCCCCCTGCTCAGACTTGGTGGGTACACCGGTGGAGGGACCTGCACGCTGAACGTTAATGAAGACCACTGGAATTTCCATCATCCCGGCGCTGCCAATCGCTTCAGTCATCAACGCGAACCCTCCGCCGGAGGTTGCGCACATGGCCCGGCAGCCTGTGTGGGCTGCGCCAATGGCCATGTTAGCGACTCCAATCTCATCCTCTACCTGGCGGACCATGATCCCCAGGGAGCGCGCATTAGCGGCCATCCAGTGGAGGACCCCAGTCGAGGGGCTCATGGGATAGGCGGAATAAAACTTGACCCCAGCCGCGGCGCCACCCATGGCCAGGGCATCGTTTCCAGCCCAGACCGCCAATGGTTTCGAGCCAGCAGGAGTCGTTCCCGGGAAAGGCTCAAAGTTTGCGTTTGCGTAGTCGAAGCCGGCACGGGCAACAGCTACGTTCTCGTCGACCACGGCCTGACCCCGTCGCTGGAACCGCAACGTTAGGCTCTCCTCAAGGATCTCAAATTCCAGGCTAAGGAGAGCCATGATAGCGCCCACTGCCACGGTGTTCTGGAAAAGCCTGTTCCGACTATTGTTGGTCAGGTCAGACACAGGCATTGGGCAAAGGAACACACCCTCCTTGGCGCCATCAATCTTGATACTGTCGCTATTGAATATCACTCGGGAGCCCGGTCCCATCAGCCCAACATGCCGGTCTGCGGTGTCCTGATTCAGGCACATAAGCAGGTCTAGTTTGTCTCCGTGGCTGTAGACCTCCTGGTCGCTGACACGGATAGTAAGGAAAATATGTCCGCCTCGGATGATAGATTGATAGGCGTTGTAGGTATACAGGTGGAGACCTCGGCGGACAAATACCCTGGCGAGGATGTCGCCGGGGGTCGCAATGCCCTGTCCGGCCTCGCCGCCAATGGCGAGGGCGAAATCAAATTTCCTTGAACTCATCAAGCCGCTCCTTCTTCTTGGGGTCGCCTACAGCTCCCGCAACAACTCCCTTTGGGACTTAAGACCTTGTGGATGATGCAAAGCGCATCTGAATGTGTATGCCAGGGGGTCTTTAAATTCAATGCTTTAAGTGTACCGTAGAATAGCGCGAACGATTAGGGCAGGTTAGGCGAAATTTCCACTTTTTTTAGGAGTCCGTCATGCCTACAATTCAGTATACCGCCACTGCGATGCTGAGGCAACCTATGCTTGCTTCAGACGAATTAAATTCATTTTATAAGCTATTTTGTCTATATACCATGGTTAGAGATAGATGCAACCCCTTCGTCATTAACCGACTTGCCACGTGGTGCAGCGCTTTAGTGCCACCGCGGCAGGCCAAGTGTCGTTACGCAAAGGAGCGATGCTAAAGACGGTACGTTGGACTGCAAGGGCAGAGCCTGTACGCCAACAGTCTATACCTCGCCAAAGTAGCCCAAGACCTAGGGTAGGCTGGAAACTATGCGTGGACCATGGCGGCGCTGCAAACCGTGTCCATTATCAGCCTGGTAACCACGTAAGGGTCCATGTTTGCATTAGGACGCCGGTCCTCAATATAACCCTTGCCATCGCGTTCAACCTGCCAGGGAATGCGGACGGAGGCGCCGCGATCTGATACGCCGTAGCGGAACTCCTTGTAGGAGCAGGTCTCGTGTAGACCTGTCAGTCGCTCCTCAATGCCGTGGCCATAGTTGGCAATGTGCAGCTCGTGTTTCTGACCCAGGGCTTCGGCAGCGTCAACGCAGGGCTGGTAGCTGGAGCGCATCGCCTTGGTAGACAAGTTGGTATGGGCCCCCGCGCCGTTCCAGTCGCCTCTCGCTGGCTTGGGGTCAAGGGTAGCGTTGATTCCAAAGTCCTCCGCTATACGATACAGAAGCCATCTGGCCAACCATAGCTGGTCTGAGACCTCTAAAGCCTCAAGGGGACCAACCTGAAAACTCCCACTGACCCGGCATGACCTCCGCATTGATGCCGGAGATGAGGAGACCGGCCCTGAGGCACGCGTCCAAGTGCTTCTCGACTACGTCGCGGCCAAAGACTTCGTCCGACCCAACGCCGCAGTAGTAGCCCCCCTGCGGAGCAGGGAATCCACCATTTGGAAATCCCAGAGGTCTTGTACCCCGGAAGAAGGTATATTCCTGCTCAATGCCGAAAATCGCTTCCTGGTCCTCAAACCGTTTGGCTGTCTCAACACAGGCCGCCCGGGTGTTGGTCTCATGGGGAGTCATGTCAGTGTTCAAGACCTCGGCTAAGACCAGCACATCGTTGGGACCTTTACGCACCGGGTCCGGTACAGAGTAAACGGGCCTCAGGACACAATCTGAATTGAACCCCGGAGCCTGATTGGTGCTTGAGCCGTCAAAGCCCCAGATTGGCAGCTCCTCCCCCACTGGCACAACCTTGGTCTTGGAGCGCAGTTTAGCCGTGGGCTTACCCCCATCGATCCAAATGTATTCGGCCCTGTAGAACTTCATCCCTACTCCTCTGCTCCTTGTGTCTTGATTTTTGGTAGCCTTATCGGTAGTACATTAGTCGTCTCCAGCCCTTCTCCTGAAAGTCGGTCTAGAGCAGTATTCGATACCATGCCACGCCTTGAAACAGTCATAGGGCCATGTCAAAGAATATTATACCAATAGAAGAGAACGAATCTTCACAACAAGCTCTGTTTGCCGTCTTTTGACACTCCCAAAGGCCGGTGCTATATTTCGCTTCGGAATTGACGGTAAGAATGTGTCCCGGAGGTAGCCTTGTCCCTCAACATTGTGGTCCTGGCAAAACAGGTTATCGACCCCGAAATGCCTATGTCCGCCTTTCAGGTGGACCGGGAAAACCGCCAGGTAGTTACCCCCGCCAACATTCCCCCAGTGGTCAACGGCTTCGACGAGAACGCCGTGGAGGCCGCCCTGCGCATTAAAGACACCCAGGATGCCACGGTAACGGTGCTGTCCATGGGTCAGAGTTTTGCCCTGGATGTTATGAAAAAGCCCCTGTCTATGGGCGCCGACAGTTTAGTTTTGTTGCAGGATGAGGCCTTCCAGAACACCGTGGACAGCTTCACCGTAGCCCAGGTGTTGACGGCGGCCATCAGGAAGCTGGGCGACTTCGATCTGATTATCGCCGGAAGGCAGGCCTCCGACTGGGATAACGCTCAGGTGCCCCTGGCGGTGGCTGAGCTCCTTGACCTGCCCAGCATCACCATAGGCAAGAAGGTGGAGGTGGGCGACGGCCGGGTAAACGTCGAACGCCAGACCCCTGAAGGAACTGAAATCGTGGAAGCTCCACTGCCCGCCATGGTGACCGTGAGCAACGAGCTGGGCCAGCCTCGCTATCCAACCCTAAGAGGAATTATGGCTGCAACTCGGAAGCAACCCACAATTTGGTCCGCCCAAGACCTGGGTGTCAACACCTCCAAGCTACAGCATCAGGTTGAGACCGTGGACCTGTATCTACCCACCACCGATAAGGAGTGTGAGGTGATCCAGGGGGAGGACGAGGCCGACTCAGGCCGGTTGCTGGCGCTGAAGCTGCGTGAGGCCAAGCTAATTTAGACTGAGCGAGTAGAGATGGCTGATTCAACTGGAATCCTCGTACTAGGTGAGCTGGAAAACAGCTCCCTAACATCCACCGCTAAGGAGCTCCTGGCGGCGGGTCGCATCCTGGCTGACAGCCTGGACCAAAAACTCTCCATTGGCATTGTGGGCGCTGACCTGGAGCCATCGGCCCAGGATGCCATCGCCCACGGGGCCGACCAGGCATATCTGGTGAACAACGCTCTGCTATCCGAATACCAGCCGGAGCTTCACCTGGCGGCCTTATCTCACATCTGCCGACAAGCCGGTCCAAGCATCATACTAATGGGAAGGACCGAATCCGGTCGAGAGCTGGCCCCAAGGCTGGCGGTACGTCTCGGTGTTGGCCTGGCCCAGGACTGCCTTGAGGTGTCTATCGACCCTGACTCCAAGAGAATGATAGCCCTTCGCCCCGTTTATGGCGGCAACGCTATGGCCGCGGTAGTCTGCACCGGCACACCGCAGATCGCCTCCATCAGGCCCAAAGCCTACGAGCCCCTGGAGGCTGATCCCTCCCGCCACGGGGAGACGGTTTCTCTGGATTTGGACCTGGACCCCTCTATGGCGCGAGTAAAGCTGGTGGAGCGGGTGGAGGAAGAATCGGAGGGGGTGCAGTTGGAGACGGCCCGCATCGTCGTGGCAGGGGGCAGGGGACTGGGCGGCCCCGCTCCCTTTAAGGATCTTGAAGTAGTCGCCAAGCTCCTGAGAGCAGGCATCGGCGCCTCCCGGGCCGCGGTGGACGCCGGCTGGGTCCCGCCACCGTGGCAGATAGGCCTCACGGGCAAGACCATAACGCCGGACCTTTATATAACGGTGGCCATCTCCGGTGCCAGCCAGCACATGGCCGGATGCTCAGGAGCCAAGGTCATTGTGGCTATCAACAAGGATTCCGAGGCCAACATATTCAAGGAGGCCCGATACGGTGTAGTGGGGGACTGGAAGAAGGTCCTGCCTGCCTTCACCGAGACCCTGCGGGAGCTGGTGGAGTAGGGCTCAGGAATCGGCTCCCAGCACCACGTTGTCTATAAGCCGCGTCTTGCCCAGCCAAGCCGCCACCGATACCATAGCGGGTATTGTCGCGGTGTCCAACTCCTCCAGTGTGGCCAGGTCAGCGACACTGACGTAGTCAATCTTTCCTACTAAGGGCTCCTTCTCTAGCACCCGCCGCACCGCACCACGCAACATCTCCCCATCGTGCTGGCCCCCTTCCCAGAGGCGTTTAGCGCCTCTGAGGGCGTGGTAAAGCACAGACGCGGCGCGGCGCTCCTCCTCAGAGAGGTGGACGTTGCGGCTGCTCATGGCCAGACCATCGGCCTCCCTAACCGTCGGCACCACCACAACGTCCACCCCCATATTCAGGTCTTTGACCAAACGCTTGACCACCGCAGTCTGCTGGCCGTCTTTCTGCCCGAAGTAGGCCCTATCCGGTCTAACGATGTTGAGCAGCTTGGCCACCACCGTAGCCACGCCTCTAAAGTGCCCCGGCCTGTACTCACCTTCCAATCGCTGAGACAACCCCTGTACCTCTACCCAGGTATTCATACCCTGGGGATACATCTCCCCCACCGAGGGCGCGAAAACCAGGTCCGCGCCCTCTTTTTTCAGCAGGGCCAGGTCACGATCCATATCCCTGGGGTAAGTAGGTAGGTCCTCACCGGGGCCAAACTGGGTGGGATTAACAAATATGCTCACGGCTAGAGCTGCGTTCTCGCCGCGGGCCCGTCGCACCAGAGCCAAGTGCCCTTGGTGCAGATAACCCATGGTGGGCACCAAACCAAGGGGCCTTTGCGCAGAGCGGCAGGCCTCCGCCATGGCGTCTACGGTATCAAGGACCCTCATGGCCGTCTACGCTTCAGGATTCCAAAAGCTCGGACAGCAGGGCCTCATCCATATCGAAGCTCTCCTTCTCAGTGGGGAAGGCGCCCTCCCGCACCTCCTGGACATAACGTCGCAAGGCGTCGGAAATCAGCTCGTTAAGGTGCAGATACTGCTTAGTGTGTTTGGGCACAAAATCGGGGTACAGCCCCAGCATGTCGTGCAGCACCTGCACCTGGCCATCACAGTAGGGTCCGGCCCCTATGCCGATGGTTGGTATAGTCAGTCTTTGCGTAATAATACGGGCTAAAGGTGAGGGAATCAGCTCCAGCACCACAGCGTAGGCCCCCGCCTCCTCCAAGGCTTGAGCATCGCGGAGAAGCTGAGCCGCCTGCTCCCGGGCCTTGCCCTGGACCCGGTACCCGCCGAACCGGTGAACCGACTGGGGCGTTAGCCCAACGTGCCCCATCACCGGTATGCCCAACCCCACGATTCGCCGCACCTCCTCCGCCACCGACTCTCCCCCTTCCAGCTTCACCGACTGGGCGCCCCCCTCCTGCACCAATCGGCCCGCGTTCCGGAGGGCGTCGGCGGAACTTATCTGGAAGCTCATAAATGGCATGTCGGCCACTATGAGGGCGCGGTTCGCTCCACGAGCTACAGCCCTGGTGTGATGGGCCATATCGTCCATGGTCACCGGTATGGTGGAGTCATACCCCAGTACCACCATACCCAGGCTATCACCCACCAGGATGATAGGGAACTCGGCATCGTCGGCCAGCCTGGCGGTAGGATAATCGTAGGCGGTGATAACGGGTATCTTCTCACCCTTGGCTTTCATTGCCCTGATATCGTTGGCCGTTAATCTGCGCATGAGATTTGCTCCCGTTTTTCGCTCCTAGCCTTTACGGCTGAGGTGTATACTCAGATATAAGGTTCTTCATCTCCCTCAGCCTCTCGCCTTCAACCCGAGAGGCAGCCAGGGGAATAGAGGCCCTCGAAAGGGCCAGGTATAAGGGAAGTATGTCCGGCAGACGGGCTTTTAATGCCTCAAGATGTCCTTGCAGGGTATCAGCATCACCTCTCACCATAGGACCCGTTACCGCTCCATCCGGACCCATGGAGGCCACGTTTTCCAGTGTGGCTCTGGCCAGTGGTAACATCGCCTGAACACCCTCTTCCTCGGTAACGCCGATGTGCCGCCATATTTCGGCGGCTGCCTTGAGCAAGGCCACCAGGTATCCACAGCTCATCACCGCCGAGGCGTGGTACAACGACCTGTCGTTGGCATTTAGGCGTATGACCCTTCCCCCCAGGTCAACGGCCATCCCTTCTAGAGCCTCCAGAAGCCACCCATCTCCCTCCACAGCGAAGGTTATGCCTCGGAACCGTTCCAGCGCGTCTTGGGGAGCAACTAATCCAGCAAAGGTTTGAAAGGGATGGAGGGACCCACAGTGGGCTCCCATACGAACGGCTGGTAGCAGCAGGTCAAGGGAGCCGGAGCCGCTACAGTGAGCTACACCCTGCCCCGGGGACCAACGCAAGTCTGCCACAACCCGGCTTACGGCCTCATCAGTAGTGGTGACAAAGACCAGGTCACACCGGTCCACCAGCTCCTGTGCCTGGCGCACGGCAGTGCAGCCTGGAATCATCTCAGCCAGAGTCTCGGCGGAAGCGTGGGTACGGTTGGCTACAGCCGTCACGCGATAACCAGCAGTCGCTAGCCCCAGGGCCAAGCTCTTGCCCAGCGTCCCGGCGCCAATCAGTCCAATGCTTAGCGTGCTGCTCATTTTAGGGACCTCTTAGAAAAGAGTGCGCCCCTTCCCTCGGGAGGGGCGCTAACAGTAAGGAACAGACCTTGTTTTCCTGCCGTCTCGGTCCTCACCGGATCCCAGCGGCCTCCCAAAAGCACCAGTTAGCTCACCCCCCAACGGGTGGATGGCTAGCTAATGATACCATCCCGCCAAATACGCTTCAACGCAGTCTGCTAGCCGTTGCGCTCTTAGCGTATACATCGTAGGTAATGAATTCGCATCAAAACATCATAGGAACCGACTTCTCCTTGAGAAACCATCATGATCGCTAAGGTACCAAGACTGAACCGCGGGGGTATAGCTCTTCTATCCGTAGCTGCTCTTTTGGTGCTGGCGGCCTGCGGGTCCTCGGCAACTCCTACGTCGCAGAGCCCCATTGGCTCGCCCGATCCGACCAGACCGGGTGACACGCCAACCTTAACATCCACTCCCGCTCCTACAGCACCTCAAGTTACTCCTACGCCAACTGGGGACCTGTCGACAGCCACTCCCACGCCCATACCAACCCGCCCGGCGCCTGTCATTGACCTTAACGCTGTACCCGACGTAGATGTGAGCATCCACTCTGTCCCCTTGGAGGACGTCTGGTTTGATACCTTTGGCCAAGGCCTTGCCATCCGGTTGAGCAGAATCACTCCGGA
>JAPULR010000025.1 GCA_027294635.1 Chloroflexota bacterium
TCCCTTTGCCGTGGCGCCCAGATGGACTGTGGACAGACATCGACGTGGGGCCGTTGCGGCGAAGCAGTATGCTACCGATGCCTTTCAATTCCTGGCGTTGGCCTTGGAGTCTCTTTCTCGGCGAATACCGCGAAGGTCTCGCAGCCTGACGATAGAGGATGAACCGGCTGTATCGATGCCCCGTAGGCTGATGGCGGACATACCTAAGCCTCGGGCGCTGAGGCTCCGGACTGGGGATGACCCGCAAAATGAGACCGCCGAGGTAGCCAACGAAGCCTTCTCTGATGAAGAACCGCCCCAAAGGGTGGTGAAGGTGTCCAAGTGGCGCTTACCCAGCCTTGATATGCTCTCCAAGGGTGAGGCCCAAGCGGTGCCCCAGGAAACCCTTGATGAGATGGCAACCTGTATTGAAACCACCCTGTCCGATCACGGGGTGGAGGTATCGGTGAAGGATATAAAGACCGGTCCTCGTGTTATTAGATTCGGGCTTGTTCCGGGTCGAGTCAAGAGAAATCGTGATGCGAGGGGCGGTAGGTGGTCGGTAGATAATTCACCCATAGACTTGGGCCGGGTTAAGGTGGATAGCATTCTGGCCCGGGAGAGAGACCTGGCCCTGGCCCTAAAGACATCTGATCTCCGCATCGAGTCCCCCGTTCCCGGAGAGTCCTTCGTGGGTCTTGAGGTTCCCAGTCCCCATCCTAATCGTGTGTATCTACACTCCGTAGGGTCGAACGCCTCCTTCCGTCAGATAGCCAAGAAGGGTGGTCTGCCCCTCGCCCTGGGCCAGGGCACGGGAGGGGAGCCGGTTGCAGAGGACCTGATAGAGCTTCCCCACCTTCTTATCGCCGGAGCTACGGGCAGCGGCAAGAGCGTCTGTATCAACTCCATGATTACGTCACTGCTGATGTCCAACCGTCCTGACCGTCTCAGGATGCTGATGGTGGACCCCAAGCGGGTGGAGCTGACTCCCTTTAACGGGATTCCCCACCTTCTTGCTCCCGTCATCGTCGACACCGACGAGGTGCTGAGGGTTCTGGGAGGGTTGATAAGGGAGATGTTCAGCCGCTACCGGATGATGGAGAAGACCGGGGTCCGAAACATAGACGAGTATAATCGCAAGGCCAAGCAGCCCATGCCTTACGTCATACT
The DNA here is from genome assembly GCA_027294635.1 of Chloroflexota bacterium. GTDB lineage: Bacteria > Chloroflexota > Dehalococcoidia > Lucifugimonadales > JAPULR01. Next base: position 1,150 of record JAPULR010000025.1, read on the forward strand.
GGTCATTGACGAGTTGGCGGACCTGATGATGGCTGCGGGCTATGAGGTGGAGCAGTCCTTAGTGCGTCTGGCCCAACTGGGCAGGGCCACGGGCATACACCTGATACTGTGCACCCAGAGGCCATCGGTTAACGTAGTCACAGGGCTGCTGAAGGCCAACATCCCGGCCCGCATCGCCTTTGCCGTTGCGTCGCAAGTTGACTCCAGGGTGATACTAGATGGCGCCGGGGCCGACAAGCTGTTAGGCAAGGGAGACATGCTTTTCCTTTCGGCCCAATCACCAAGGCCCCGTCGGATCCAGGGCACTTACGTATCGGACCCGGAGATTGAGGAAGTCATCCGGTTTTGGAAAAGCCAGGAAGGCCCGACCCTTCCGAAAATTTCTCTGGAGATGCCGGAAGAAGACGGAAGCGGAGAGGGTGATGAAGATGATGGAATGCTGGCGCGAGCGCGGGAGATGGCCGAACGGTACCACCACATGTCCCCCTCCCTGCTGCAGCGGCGCTTGCAGATCGGTTACCCCAGGGCCATGCGTCTTATTGACTTGCTTGAGGAAGAGGGAGTCGTAGCTGGGGGAGAGCCGGGGCGGTCCCGGCAGGTGCTAAAGAAAGGGGCGGAAAGCTTCCTGGATTAGCCTCGACCCACCAATTCCAGTCATACTGGCTCCCACCGAGAAATCCAACTCATTACACTAGGGCGTACCTTTAACAGGGTGATTCCCTTTTGACCATTTTTTAGTTATAGTTTAAGAAAAGGTCTTCCATGTGACCATTCCTCCCTCGTAAGGAGCGCAATTGAGGAATCTGGGCAGATATCTCGTTCATCTATTTGGTGGGAGAGCTAATCTCGACCGTATTTACCTCTCGACCCTGCGGGACAAGTGCCTGGTCTGCGAGGTGAACATCGGTGAGATGGATTTCTACACACGCTGGCGCGTCTGCCCTTATTGCGGGTTCCACTACACCCTGACAGCCCGGGAGCGCATTGGTCTCCTGGTAGACGAGGGGAGCTTCAAAGAGACGCGGAGACACCTGGTGTCCTTGGACCCTCTCTCCTTCTCCAGCCGCACATCCTACCGAAAGAACCTGCTCCAGGACCAGAAAAGGACGGGCCTTACCGATGCTGCCGTCACAGGCCAGGGCACCATCGGCGGTCACAAGGTCAAGCTCATAGTGCTGGACTTCGGCTTTATGGGCGGCAGTATGGGCAGCGTTGTAGGTGAGAAGCTAGCATTGGCTTTTGAGGCCGCCGCAAAGCAAGGGCGACCCGTGGTGGCGGTCGTTACAGGTGGCGGTGTTCGTGTTCAGGAGGGAGTCCTTTCCCTGATGCAGATGGCCAAAACGGTGACGGCGGCCAAGCGCCTAAGCGACAAGGGGCTTCCTTTTGTGGCCGTGCTGGCCAACCCGGCAACGGGCCAGGCTTACGCCAGCTTTGCTAACCTGGCTGATATTATCATTGCTGAGCCCGGGTCTCTTATTGGACTGGTCCCCATTAAGACCTTAAGGGAGGCATCGGAGAGGCCCCTGCCCCTGGATGCCCACACCGCCGAGGCCCATCTGGAACACGGCCTCTTGGACATGATAGTGGAGCGAGAAAACCTGAAGGACATGATTGCCAATATGCTGTCGGTGTTGTCCAATGATGACGGCGCCTTCGACAAAAAGACGGCCAAGAAGATAAAGCTGGAGGTCAACGGCGCCTCCGAACCCTGGCAATCGGTAGAGGCGGTTAGGCACAATCAGCGCCCCGTGACGGCGGAGTACATTAACCGCATTGTTGACGGATATATCGAGATTAGAGGCGATAGGGTGAGCGCCGACGATAGAATGGTCCAGGGAGGCCTGGGGTTCCTATCGGGGAAGCCGGTGATGGTTATTGGCCAGGAGAGGCCCCGCACCCGCGGTAACGGCAATGGTCACGTTTTCCCCGAGGGCTTTCGTAAGGCCCAACGCCTGATGAAGCTGGCCGCCAAGTTTAAGCTGCCCGTTGTGACCCTGTTGGACTCCGAAGGTGCCCATCCGGGGTTGGAGTCGGAGGAACGCGGTATAGGAAACTCTATAGCCACGACCCTTGCGCTGATGGTGGACCTGCCGGTTCCCATAGTCTCGGTCATTGTGGGTGAGGGAGGCAGCGAAGGGGCCCTGGCCATGGGGGTAGCGGACTCTATCCTGATGCAACAATACGCCATCTACTCACCCCTGTCCCCTGAGCGCGCCGCGGCAAGGATGTATCGAGACACCTCCAAAGCCAAGGAGGCGGCTAGGTCCCTAAAACTGACGGCCCACGATTGTAAGGACCTGGGTATTGTGGACCAGATAGTCCCTGAACCGGAACATGGCGCCCATACCAATCCAGAAGAGGCGGCCCAGAGTCTCCTTGGCGCTCTGATAAGAGAGCTGGCGCGGCTTAGCGATATGTCGCCAAAGAAGCTGCTGAAGAACCGCTACAAAAAGTTCAGAAATATGGGCGAGTTCAGCACCTACTTCAAAGAGGCGGTGCGGCGGGAGGTAACTTCGTTACAGAAAGCGGTCCACAACGCTCCTGAGAAGGTCCTGCGCCGCAAGGGGTCTAAGCAGAAGACGGGCTAAAAGGTCGCAAAATAAAAAGCCAACCTAGGTTGGCTTTTTAGCTTTCCAGGGTACAGGTTATCTAAGAATCCTTTTCGGCCTTGACAATCGTTTCAAGGCTGGTTTTCAACCCCTTGACCAGGTGCTCATACTCCTTTCTAACCTTAGAGCTAGAAAGGACCGTAGGCTTGCTTTCATCCCGGTAATCAGACCTGAGGGCCATGGAGCCCAGGAAAGGAATTCCCAGCTCCTTTGCCAGGGCCTCTCCAGCCCCCTTGCCAAAGATGTCGCCGGTGTAGTTTTCCACCACACCCAGCACCTTAACGTTCAGCTTCTGCACCATGTTGATGGAGCGCTTGGCGTCCAACTGGGCCAGCATCTGGGGCGTGGTGACCATGATGAAGCCTTCCAGGGGCAGGGTCTGCATAACGGTGAGGGGCGAGTCCGACGTGCCGGGGGGCAGGTCCACCACCAGGTAGTCCAGGTCGCCCCAGTCGGTAAGCTGAAGGAACTGGTTGATGGCGTTATGGACCATGGGCCCACGCCAGATGATAGCCTCATCCTCCTTTTGCTGGAAGAAGCCCATGGAGACTACCTTGATGCCGAACCGTTCCGAGGGGATTAGCTTGCCGTTCACGTGCTGAGGGGGCTCGGTCATGCCCAGGACCTTGGTGACGTTGGGACAATCGATGTCAACGTCCAGGAGGCCGACCGCATTTCCCTGCTGGGCCAGGATGGTTGCCAGGTTGACGGCCACAGTGGTCTTGCCAACCCCGCCCTTACCGCTGTAAACGGCGACCTTAGCCTTAATACGAGAGAGGTTCTGGGTTATGGCCCGCCGCTGCTGCCACGTTTTCTTGATGGCATCCAGTCGGGCCTGCTCTTGAGGCGTGGGGGTTCTCTGGGGTGTGGTCACGATATGCTGTGCACCGGTCCTGTAGGCGTGGGAAGGGTAACCTAGTCGATTCCGAGGAGCTTCTTGCCGTCTTCGGTTATCAACTCGGGGGTCCAGGGCGGATCGAAGGTCATCTCAACCTCTACGTCCTCAACGCCTTCCAGCTCGGAGACGGCCCACTCGGCCTGCTGAGCAATCATAGGCCCCATGCCGCATCCGGGGGCAGTGAGGGTCATCAAAATGTGCACGTCACCCTCGTGTACCTGGATGTCGTAGACCAAGCCCAAGTCCACCACGTTGACCGGAATCTCCGGGTCGTAGACCTGCTTCATTATTTCAATTACCGAATCTTTGGTTATCGGCTCAGTGGCCATCTGTTACCTCCGGATGCTCTCGGATTCTACCTACAATGCTAGCATTTGGCGTATACTTAGTCAACATTATTGCTCATAAATAGTATATAGTGCAAGGGTCACTAAATTCCCTTCTTGCCTGTGGCTAGAAGCCGTCTGATCTCGTATATTTCGTCACGAAACATGGCCGCTTTCTCGAACTCGAGGTTCTTGGCCGCCAGCTTCATTTGGGCCTCCAGGTCTTTCACCACCCGGAACAGGTCGTCTTCCGACATGAGCTTCCTTTCGGCAGCGTAGGGGGCTCGTTCCTCGGCTACTGCCTTAACCCGTTCGGTGATGTCCCGCACCGCCTTGTGGATGCCCTGAGGAACGATGCCGTGCTCCTGGTTGTAGGCATCCTGAATGGCGCGCCGGCGGTTGGTCTCACTGATGGCGGTCTGCATAGAGCCGGTAATGTTATCGGCGTACATGATTACGTGGCCTTCAGAGTGACGGGCAGTGCGGCCGACGGTCTGGATAAGGGAGGACGACGACCGCAGGTAGCCTTCCTTGTCGGCGTCGAGGATGGCCACAAAGCTCACCTCCGGCAGGTCCAGCCCCTCTCGGAGTAGGTTGATGCCCACCACTACGTCGTACACGCCGAGGCGCAGGTCGCGTAAGATCTCGCTACGCTCAAAGGTCTGTATCTCCGAATGGAGGTAGTGGACCCGGACCCCCATCTCCTGAAGATAGTCGGCCAACTCTTCGGCCATCCGTTTGGTGAGGGTGGTCACCAGGCACCGCTCTCCCCGTTCCGTTCGTGCCTGGATTTGCTCCAGCAGATCGTCGATCTGCCCCCGGGTCGGCTTGACACTGATGGTTGGGTCCAGGAGGCCGGTGGGACGGATGATCTGCTCCACAACCTTCTGGCTCACCTCCATCTCATAAGGCCCGGGGGTGGCGGAAACGAACACGACCTGGTTTATGTGGTCTTCGAACTCCCGGAAGTTCAGGGGTCGGTTGTCCATGGCCGAGGGACGCCGGAAGCCGAAGTCCACCAGGGTCTGCTTGCGGGACATGTCGCCGTGGTACATACCCCGCAGCTGTGGCAGGGTCATGTGAGACTCGTCTATGAACATCAGGAAGTCGGGAGGGAAGTAGTCCAGGAGGGTCCAGGGGGTGCTGCCCTCCGCCCTGCGTCCGATGTGCCGCGAGTAGTTCTCTATACCGGAGCAGTAGCCCACCTGAGACATCATCTCCAGGTCGTACTTGGTGCGGGACTCCAGGCGCGCCGCCTCCAGGATTTTGCCCTGATCTCTGAGGTGGGTCAGCCACTCCGCCAGCTCCGTCTGGATGTCTTCTATGGCCAGGCGTATCTTCTCCTCGGAGGTGACGAAGTGCTTGGCGGGATAGATCTCCATCTCCTGGCGCTCGGCCAGTATCTCCCCGGTCAGGGGGTCGATCTCCACGATGCGCTCTATCTCATCGCCCCAGAACTGGATGCGAACGGCCACCTCTTCGTAAGCGGGTAGCATCTCCAGGGTATCTCCCTTGACACGAAACCTGCCCCGGATGAGGGTGGTGTCGTTGCGCTCGTATTGCATGGCAACCAGGTCTCGCACCAGGCCGCTGCGTGGGCGGCTCTCGCCCACCTTTACGGGGGCGACGAAGGAGTAGTACTCCTCCGGGTCTCCTAAACCATAGATGCAGGACACCGAGGCTACGATTAGAACGTCGCGTCGGGTCAGCAAGGACCTGGTAGCGGAGTGGCGGAGCTTGTCTATCTCCTCGTTGATGGAGGCGTCCTTCGCGATGTAGGTGTCCGTTTGGGGCAGGTAGGCTTCGGGCTGGTAGTAGTCGTAGTAGGACACAAAGTACTCCACCGCGTTGTGGGGGAAGAACTCCTTGAACTCGGTGGCAAGCTGGGCCGCCAGGGTCTTGTTGTGGGCGATGACCAGGGTGGGCCGCTGGAGCCGATGGACGACGTTGGCCATGGTGAAGGTCTTGCCGCTGCCGGTGACTCCCATGAGGGTCTGGTAGCGGAGGCCACTTTCGGCGCCCTCCACCAGCTTGTCCACTGCCTGGGGCTGGTCCCCTGTGGGCTGGAAGTCAGATACGATTTCGAAGCGCTGCTGCTTGGTCTCTACCATGGAGTTTTAATGATACCATCCTTCGACAAACTCAGGACAGGCCCTTCGGCGTTGCTCAGGACGGTCTCTGGGCATGGTGTTACCTCCTGGCGGGTTTGATAAAGTGTAAGGGAGGCGCGAGAGCTTAGAGGCTAGGGGTAGAGGGCAGGGGAGTATAATTATAACAAGGGTGCTAGTGAAAGCTATTAGTGGTATGGCGAGGAAGAAAAAGATGCGGAGCATAGACGTAGTCTTTTACAATGAGGGTAAGTACTGGGTGTCCCAGGCGCTGAATGTAGAAGTCTCTTCCTTTGGGGAAACACTGGAGGAGTCAAGGGCGGCGATAAAGGAGGCCCTGGAGCTGTATTTTGAGGATGCGGCAGAGTCTGAGGCGCTAAATATATCGGAAGTGGTGGTTGAACGAGTAAGCGTTTAATTTGTACAGCAGCGGTCAAATTGTCAGGACCCTGGAAAGGAGTGGCTTCACACGGGTCTCGCAAAGAGGAAGTCACTTGAAGCTGAGAAAAACTACAGAGCAAGGTGTTCTTACAGCAATAGTGCCAATGGGAGCAAGGGAAGTTCCCGTTGGCACCTTTAGGTCTATCTTAAAGCAGGCGAGGTTAACGATAGAGGAGTTTGAAAGGATTTTGAAGTCGGGATAGGTTGGCTTCAAGGCCGAATGGGTTTGAGGAAAGTGTAAGGGAGGCCACGAGTATCCGAGTTTCAGAAACGCCCTTCGACCGGCTCAGGGCGAGTGAAGGTAGATTCTTCGCTGCGCTCAGAATGACACGAGCGGGTAGAGGGCTTGCGCTCACCCAGCGGCGGGCTCAGGACGATGGTTCGACAAGCTCACCACGAGCGGGTGGGGGGTGGTTACCCCCCGCCGCCGCCCAGGTGGCCCAGGGCCCTGCGGACCCGCTCCTCCAGGTCCAAGCCTGTGGCCTCGTCGCCGATGGCGTTGAGGGCGCGCCGGACCTCGGCGGCGGTGTAGCCTAGGGCGGTAAGGGCGGAGACGGCGTCAGCGTCGGTGCCGTCGGTTGTGATAGGCACCTGAATGTCCCCTTTCTCCAGCTTGCCCTTTAGCTCCAGTATGATGCGGGCGGCGCTCTTCTTGCCGATGTTGTGTACGCCGGTGAAGGCCTCCAGGTCCCCGGTCAGGATGGCGGCGGCAAGGGCCTCCGGGGGGCGGGCCGAAAGCAGATTCAGGGCGGTGCGGGGACCAACGCCGGAGACTCCGGTAAGCATGTGAAAGAACCGCAGGGCCTCGGGGCTGGTGAAGCCGTAGAGCTGGGGCTCGTCGTCGCGGATGATGAGTCGGGTGTGGAGCGTTACCTCCCGGCCCTCTTCTCCCACCTCTTGGGCCAGGGATTCGGGAACCGATACGTGGAAGGTTACGCCTCCCACCTCTATCTGCACCCAGTCGAGTCCTCTGGCTCGAAGGGTTCCCCTGATGGCGGAAATCATACTAAACCATCACCGGGAGACATCGACATCGTGTTCTATCAGGTTGGCCAGCTCCCGTTGGCGCAGGTGGCAAAGGGCTATGGCCAGGGCGTCGGAGGTGTCGTAGTCGGCGGGCTCCTCGGGGAGGGACAGGGTGAGCATCACCATGGTCTGGACCTGCTCCTTGGTGGCGTTACCGTGGTCTGCCACCGAGGCCTTGACCTGGGCCGGCGAGTAGCGGAAGACGGGGACGCCATTGGAGACGGCGGCGATAAGCACCGCGGCCTGAGCCTGGCCTACGGCCAAGGTGGGTCCCACGTACTGGCTGGCCCCCTGGCCCATGAAGGGTTCCTCAATGGCGATCTCGTCAGGGCTGAACATAGCAATCATGTTCATCAGGTGGGAGTGAATCTGGTACAGGCGTTCCTCGATTGGCAGAGAGGATTGGAATTTCAGGCAACCGTAGTCGTCGGCGTGAAGCCCATCGTCGCCATCCTCTATAAGCCCGTAGCCAAGGCGGCGGGTCCCAGGGTCAATACCTAGGACTCTCACAGTGGGTTCTACCCCTCGCCGCGGTACTTTTCCAGGGTTTCCTCAGGGAAATCGGCGTTGGTGTAGACCTTTTGGGAGTCGGGCAGGTCTTCCAACAGGTCCAGGAGCCGCAGGGTCTGTTCCGCTTCTTTGGGCCCCAGGGCGATGGTCGTCTTGGGGACCATAGATAACTCCGCTGTAGAGATGGGAGCGCTCTCCCGCTCCAGCTTCTTCTTTACCTCCTCCAGCTTTTCAGGGAGGGTGGAGATTTCTACATAGGTGTCCTCTATCTTGACGTCTTCCGCTCCGGCGTCGATGGCCAGCAGTGCCACCTCTTCGGCCTTTTGAGGGTCCATTTCCAGGGTTATGAGACCCTTGGACTCGAAGTTCCAGGCGACGCAGCCAGCCTCGCCTAGGCTGGCCCCGCTTTTGGAGAAGGTGGATCTTACATCCGAAGCCGTGCGGTTGCGATTTGAGGTTACGGCCTGGAGCATGATGGCGGCGCCCCCGGGGCCGTATCCCTCGTAGAGGATCTCCTCCAGCTGTTCCTGGTCGCCGCCTTCACCGCTGCCGCGCTTTATAGCTCGGTCTATAGTGTCGGTGGGCATGTTGTTACTCTTGGCCCGGTCTATAGCCAGGCGGAGCTGGTAGTTCGTGTCTGGGTCGGCGCCCGCGCCCTGCCTGGCGGCCAGGGTTAACTCCCGGGCCAGGCGGGTAAATAGCTGGCCCCTTTTGGCGTCGGCGGCGCCCTTCTGATGCTTGATGCTCTTCCATTTGGAGTGACCGGACATCTTCCCACCTCCTTTCAGTCCAATGAGGCGATGCGAGAAAATTGTATCATTGGCGCAGGGGAGCGGTCAAAAGCGCATGGTACACTTTCACCGGACCTGCTATCCAACTAAAAAGCCCTGCCTGTACTCGGCAGGGCCTGTATAGGCTGGGTCCGATGACTGTAAGCCTAGACGATCTCCAGAATAACCCGAGTATCGTCCTTTATTGCGGCCACACGGAGGAGAGTCCTCATGGCCTGGGCCACCCTGCCCTGACGACCGATGATCTTACCCTTGTCCTCAGGCGCCACCTCAAGCTTGAGGACCATCCGGTCATCTTCCATCTCAGAGGTGACTTTTACGTCCTCCGGTTTGCTGGCAAGGCTTTTGGCAATATATTCGATGAGCTCTTGCACTACTTCTCGGTCTCTTCATCAAAAAGTTGCTGCCACTTGAAGATCCGCTGGACGGCCTCGGAGGGCTGGGCGCCCCTTTGCAGCCACTCGCGGGCCCGCTCCTTATTGAGGGTCACCGCAGGTGGGTCTACCAGTGGATCGTAATGGCCGATGCGCTCCACAAAGGCGCCATTTCTTGGAGAACGGGAGTCCGCTACCACAATACGATAGGAAGGCTGCTTCTTTTTGCCAACCCTCCTTAGTCGAATTCTTAGCATAGAGTTTTCATCCTGGGAGAAATTCGATGACTACCGGTTAGAAATTCTAAGGTAGGGGCCATGGCTTGTCAACGGATGCGCCCGTAGATACGCATCTATTCACACTTTGATACCTCATTTCTTGACCCCCATCATACCCAAACCTATAATTAGATGAAGAGTGAAGGATTTCGTCAGCCGTTCATCGCACAGGGACTGTACATGACCTCTCCAGACCTGGCTCAGACCATACAAGAGGTGCGGGACAAGGCGCTGGAGGAGTTGCAAGGCCTGGCCAGTGAAGAGGAACTGGAAAGCTGGCGAATCCTGTACCTGGGGCGCAGGGGCCGCCTTACCTCGGTCCTGCGCAGCCTTGGGAGCCTGTCGCAGGAGGAGCGCCGCGTCGTGGGCGCCCAGGCCAACCAGGTCAAAGCCCTGCTGGAGGAGTCCCTGGCTCAGGCCGAAGGTCAGGTAAAAGAGAGCCGCATCGCTGGCCTGGCCCAGGAGGAGCAGATCGACGTAACCCGCCCAGGCCGCTCCGTGGCCCTGGGCCGCTTCCACCCCCTGACGCAGATACTCCGCGAGATATGCGACGCCTTCGTAGCCATGGGCTTCCAGATTGTGGAGGGGCCGGAGGTGGAGTGGGATCACTACAACTTTGAGCTGCTGAACATCCCCAGGGACCATCCGGCCCGTGATATGTGGAACACCCTCTGGATTGACTATCGCGACGAAAAGGGCGAGCAGCCCATGCTTCTGAGGACCCATACCTCTCCAATGCAGGCCCGGACCATGGAGCGGATGAAGCCGCCGGTGCGGGTGATTGTGCCGGGCAAGTGTTACCGTTACGAAGCCACCGACGCCACCCACGAGTGGCACTTCTACCAGGTGGAGGGGCTGGCGGTGGACGACGGCATCACCTTCGCCGACCTGAAGGGGACGCTGTACGAGTTTGCGCGGCGCATCTTTGGCGCCGACCGCCGGGTCCGCTTTCGCTGCGACTATTTCCCCTTTGTGGAGCCCGGGGTGGATATGTCCATCGACTGCTTTGCCTGTAAGGGGCAGGGGTGTCGCATATGTCAGGAGACGGGCTGGATTGAGATTCTGGGGGCGGGGATGGTGCACCCGAAGGTACTGGAGGGGGTGGGCTACGACCCCAGCGTATATACCGGCTTCGCCTTTGGCCTGGGGCCGGAGCGGATAGCCATGCTCAAGTACGGCATAGAGGACATCCGCCTATTTTATTCCAACGATTTGCGGTTTCTTAGGCAGTTTTAGGGGGCATCTTCATGGGGATTACTTACGTTGAAGCGGAGGTGGGAGGCCCTACTGGTAAGAGGACCTCTGTTCGTCTACTGGTAGACAGCGGGGCTACTTACTCGCTCCTTCCTGAGGCCGTATGGAAGGCAATAGAATTAACCCCCAAGCGGACGATGTCCTTTGCCTTGGCCGATGGCACGACGATCCAACGGAATGTTTCGGAGTGCCATATGGCCTTCCCTCAAGGAGAAGGACATACACCGGTGATTCTGGGTGAGCCGGGGGATGAGGGACTACTGGGGGTAGTTACATTGGAGATAATGGGGCTTGTACTCAATCCCTTCAGCCGCAACCTTCAGCCTATGCGGTTACTCCTGATGACGGCGGGGTTGAAAGGACCCAGTTTTAAGTGAGGTTGAATGCAAGGTGCTAGTGAAGATGGAAGCGTACCACAGCGGCGATTACCGGTGTGCCAGAGGCATTGGCGCTGACGTTTTTACTCAAGGGACGACCTTTGAGGAGTTATCACCCAAGTTCCAGGAGTTCTTGCGATTAGAAAGGAAAAATATACCTGTTGAGGAATTGTTTATTCTACGGAGTTAAGTAATCACTTCGCTATGAAAATCCCCTTATCCTGGCTTAAAGAGTTCGTAGACATCAACATCCCGGCGGAGGAGCTGGCTCACCGGCTGACTATGGCCGGCCTGGAGGTTGGTGAGGTCATCACTATCGGCGGGTGGGAGAACTGCTACGTGGGCTACGTGGAGAAGGTGGAGCGGCACCCCAACGCCGACCGCCTCAACCTCTGCACCGTCAGCACCGGCAACGGTACCCAGCGGGTGGTGTGCGGCGCTCCCAACGTGGCCGAGGGGCAGAAGATCGCTTTCGCCAGGGTTGGGGCCACGCTCATCGACGTCCACACCGGCAAGTCCGCAACCCTCAAGGCCGCCAAGATACGGGGCGTGGTCTCAGAGGGCATGGTCTGCTCCGAGAAGGAGCTGGGCCTGGGTGAGGACCACGACGGCATCCTGGTGCTGCCCGAGGACGCTCCCCTGGGCATGCCCCTCACCGACTACATGGGGGACCAGGTGCTGGACCTGGAGCCTACCCCCAACCGCTCCGACTGGCTTTCCGTCCTCGGGGTGGCCTACGAGGTGGCCGCCCTGACCGGAACCAAAGTCCATGAGCCTGAAGTCTTCTACCCGGAAGAGGGCAATCCCATCAGCAGCCAAGCCCGGGTGTTCATCCGTAATCCGGACCTGTGTCCCCGGTACACCGCCAGCATTATCAAGGGTATCGCCATCGGCCCCTCGCCTAGGTGGCTTCAGGAGAGGCTGCAAAGGTCCGATGTCCGCCCCATCAACAACGTGGTAGACGTCACCAACTACGTGATGCTGGAGTACGGCCAGCCCCTCCACGCCTTTGACTACGAGACCCTGCTGCGGAGCAATATCATGGTGCGGCGTGCCTATACCGGGGAGGTAATGGAGACCCTGGACGGGGTGACTCGCGTCCTCAACTCCTCCCACCTGGTCATCGCCGACGACCGGGACGCCAGGGCCCTTGGAGGCGTAGTTGGCGGGATAGACAGCGAGATCACCGACAAGACCACGGATGTCCTTCTGGAGTCGGCCAGCTTCGACCCCACCAACAACCGCCAGACAGCCCAGGCCTTCCACCTCCGCACCGAGGCCACCATCCGTTTCGAGAAGGGCCTGCGTCCGGGCCTGCCAGCAGTGGCCCTGAGGCGTGCTACCCAGCTTATCCAGCAGGTAGCCGGTGGCACCGTGGCTAAGGGCATCATCGACGCCTACCCGGGGAAGAAGGGTGATACCAGTCTCCTCTTAACCAGCGAGCGGATAAAAAAAGTCCTGGGGGTGGAGTTTCCCATGGACCGGCCACGGGAGGTACTTACCTCCCTGGGGTTCGATTGCCGAGAGGAAGGTCCCTCAGCCCTCCGTGTGACCGCGCCCTACTGGCGCAGCGACATCGCCATCGAGGATGATCTGGTGGAGGAGGTGGCCCGCATCATCGGCTACGAGGCCATTCCCACCACGATGCTCTCAACGCCCATACCAGCCAATGAGCCCCAGACCCTTCGGAACTTCCGTGAAGAAGTGCGGGACCTGCTGGTGATGGAAGGGTTGCAAGAGGTAATAAGCTACTCAGCCGTTAGCTTGGATATGCTCAAGAGGGCCAGGACGGCAGATGATGACTCCTCTCTGTTGAAGGTAGCCAACCCAATGAGCGGAGACTACCAGTACATGCGGCCCACCTTGAGGGCCAGCCTGCTGCGTACCCTGGCTTCCAACCTCAGCCACCAGGCGGACTCCGTCAGCTTATTTGAGATCGGCAGGGTTTATCTGAAGCGAGAGAAGGACCTACCCTCTGAGCCGGAGACGGCGGCAGGCCTCTTCTACGGACCCCGCTCCTCGGAGGGATGGCTGGGCTCCGGAGATCGGTACGACTTCTACGACGCCAAAGGGGTGGTGGAGGCTCTGCTGAGGCAAGTGGGCGTCGCTGGCGGCTTCCAGCCTTCCGACGACCCTTTCTTCCATCCCGGTAAGGCGGCGTCAATTCTGGCCAACGGCTCGTTGGTGGGCATCCTGGGGGAGGTTCATCCCCTGGTGCAGGAGTCTTTTGAGATCGATGGCGGCTCCGTCGTTTTCTTTGAGCTAAACTTGGAAAAGGTGTTTGAAGCTGTGCCCCAGGAACGACGGGCTTTAAAACCCTTGGCTCGTTACCCCAGCTCCATACGCGATATTTCTATCCTGGTGGATAGCTCTATACCCGCGGCAAGAATCCAGTCGGTTATTGAAAACCAGCCCCTGGTGGAGCGAGTGTTGTTGTTTGACGCCTATGAAGGAAAAGGGGTGCCATCTGGCAAGAGTTCCCTGGCCTACAGACTGTACTTCCAGGCGGCGGACCGGACCCTTTCATCGGAGGAAGTAAATAAGAGCCTGGCCAAGGTGATTGGCTTGCTGGAGCGAGAGGTAGGAGCCTCATTGCGAGGCGGGGAGGAGGTGCAGGGATGAGGGACGAAAACCACGGTCATCATCACGGCCACCACCATGCGGACATGCTCAGTGTAGAGGAGGCCTTCGATCGGATTATCTCTGCTTTCGAGCCGCTGGAAGCGGAGGAGAAACCTATCCTGGAGTCCCTGGGGCAGGTCCTTGCTGCGGATGTGTACTCACCCTTGGATATTCCACCCGCGGCCAACTCGGCCATGGACGGCTACGCACTGCGGCACCAGGACCTCAAGGGCGCCGCGTCTGGAAACCCCGTGACCCTGAAAGTCATTGGTCTGGTGGCGGCAGGCCAACTGCCCACTAAGAGGGTAGAGCCAGGCACCACCATCCGTATCATGACCGGCGCGCCGGTGCCTGAGGGCTGCGATACGGTAGTGCCCTTTGAGGAGACCGACGAGGTGGACCGGAAGGCCCAGGGGCGTGGCATGGATGAGGTAGGGGTCCTGGTTGCGCAGCCCGAGGGGAAGCATATACGTCCGGCGGGGGAGGATGTCAAAAAGGGCGAGTTGGTCCTTGAGAAGGGCGCCACCCTCCGGCCCTCGGAGGTAGGGGTCCTAGCCTCCCTTGGTCTTGAAAGGGTGCGGGTCATCCGCCGGCCCACGGTGGCGATTCTGGCTACGGGCGACGAGTTGCTCACACCCGGGCAAAAGGCGCAGCCCGGCAGGATATATGATAGCAACAGCTATAGCCTGTCCGCCTCGGTTCTCAGGTATGGGGGCATTCCCAGGTTGCTGGGGATAGCCAGGGACAACCTGGAGGATATGCACCGTAAGCTGGAGGAGGGCCTCACCGCGGACCTGCTTCTCACCTCGGCGGGGGTATCCAAGGGAGACTATGATATGGTGAAAGATGTTCTCGCGGAGCGTGGAGAGGTGAACTTCTGGTCGGTACGGATGCGCCCGGCCAAACCCCTGGCATGGGGAATGCTGCGGGCTCCGGGGAACAGGCAAGTGCCTCACCTGGGCCTCCCTGGCAACCCCGTGAGCGCTATGGTAGCCTTTGAAGAGTTTGCCCGACCGGCAATACTGAAGATGCTGGGCAAGACAAGGCTGGCAAAGCCTACCATTGAGGCGGAGCTACAGGGACCCATCGTTAACTTTGACGGGAGGCGTGTTTTTGCCCGGGTGCACGTAACCAAAAGCAACGGCGCCTACTACGCCAATCCTACCGGCCCCCAGGGGTCCAATATCCTGACCTCTATGGCACGGGCCAACGGTCTGGCTATCTGTCCCGAGGATGAGCCCAAAATGGATAAGGGTCAGATGGTACGAGTGAAGATGCTTGATTGGAACGAAGAAGTAGGAGTGTAAGATGACGCAGGAAACCATAGAGGCAACGCCCGAGGGCCGGGAACTTACCGACGTTTATTATGTCATAGACCCGGAAAAAGTCGAGGAAAAAGGTCGTGACCTGGCGAGGTTGCTAGTAAGCCGACGCTGTCCATCGTGCGCAGCCCGGATTGAAGAGGAAGGAGAAATCCCGTCGGCTAAAACGCAGATGGGGGAGATAGCCAAACACTGCTCCTCTTCCGAGGGTTTCATCAGGCCAGGAATGCCCCTCCGGGAGATCGTGTTTAGATTGCTGCTAGGGGCGGGCAATAAGTCGGTGGCCCTGGCGGACCTTCACTACGCTCTGACGGAGGATTGGGCTCGGCCCACCCACCCCATGAATATCAGCATCGATGTCTTGAAGCGTATCCTGGACCAGGACTCCTACTACGGTTTCAAAGAGGTAAGCGGTCAGGCGCAGAAAAAGGGAGGAAGGAAAGCTAGGGGTAAGAAGAAGTGAAGTCTTTGTAGTCCCCCGTGAACCGACTCAGCTCCTCCACAACTTCCATTACCAATGCGCCTCGGGGACCACGGCGCAGATGCTCCAATAAGGCTTCCAATCCTTCCCTTGGACCCTCGGCGTGGACCTCTAAGGACATCCCATTGGGCAGGTTACCCACCGTGCCCCTGAGTCCCAGGAGGGTCGCCTTCTCCATCACAAAACGCCGAAAGTTGACCCCTTGAACCCGGCCACGTAGCACGACGTGCAGATGGGCCTTGTCTTCTGCACCCATTACTCCATCGCCCCCATCTAGTTGAACCTGAACACCCTCGATGCTAACGCTCCTGATACGGCGATCCATCCTGCCAGCATGGCCAGCTCGGGCCACGTGCTCCAAAGGGCCTCGCCGTCAATAGCTACCGCTCGCAGGGCGTCAATGGTGGGGGTCAAGGGCAGGACTTTGACCAGGTCAGGAAGGAAGGAGGGGAGGCTGGAGGTGGGGAAAAAGGTCCCTGAGAAGAACATCATGGGCATGGCTATAACGTTGGCCACCCCCGAAGCGGCGGCGGGGCTGCTGGCTCTGCCACCTATAGCGAAACCGATGTTGAGGAAGACGATACTGGCAAAGGCGGCGATAACGAAGACCCACAGGAGATTACCGTGGATCTCCGCCCCGAAGACAAAAATGCCCACCGCCAGGATAATAGACGCCTGTACCAGGGCCAAGGCCAGATGGGTTAGAACCTCGGCGGCGAAGTAGTTCCTCAGTGGAAGGGGGGTTACCAGTATTCGACGCAGGATACGCTGCTGGCGGTATCCGCTGATTTTTACTCCAATGACTACGATGGAGTTGAACATGATGGCCATTCCCACCAGGCCTATGACCAGCTCGTCAAAGTACTCTACTGCCTTGTCCTGAACGGCCTGGGGAGATAGGCTGATCCGTTGGGGGGCCTGGGCCAGGCCGAGGTTGACCTGGTCTGTAAACTGGCCTATGACTCCAAAGATTAGCTGGTTGATCTGGAAGTTTGCCTGGTTGAAGTAGAGGGTCAAAGGTACGGGAGGGCTCGGGCCCTGGGATTGACCTATCTCAGCCACTTCCTGGGGTATAATCAGGGCGTACTCCAGGTCTCCGTCCTCGACCGCTTTCCTGGCTTCCTCCGCGGTAGTGAACTCGCGGCTAATGTCTAAAAGCTCGATCTCCGCAAGCTGGGCTTGGATGTCCTTGGAAAGGGGAGATTGGGCCAGGTCGATAATGGATATATCTACCGGGTCCGGGTCTCCCACGTCAAAGAGGCCGAAGACCACCACGAAGATGAGGGGGAATATCAGGGCCCAGAAGAGGGTCTGACGGTCCCGCACCATCATCTTGACGTTGGCGACTATCAGGCGGCCCATGGACTATTCCAGAATTCCGTGGCCCGTAAGCTCCAGGAATACGTCCTCCAGGGTAGCAGGCACCACCTGGAGGTCCTCGATGGTTATTCCTTGCCGGGCCGCTTGGTCCATTATTTTGGAGAGTACTTTTGGCGGGTCCTTTACCCTTAGCCGCAAGGAAGCATTGTCACCGTCGGCTGGGCCTTCTACCTCCCAAAGGGGTGGTTCTTCCCTGGGCAAATCCAAGGGCTTTGAGGTGGTCAAAATTACGCGGTAGGCTGCGTCAAGGCTTTGGATCAGCTTTGGAATAGAGTCGAGGGCTAGGATCTTGCCTCTGTCCATAATGGCGACCCGATGACAGAGGGTCTGGGCCTCCTCCATGTAGTGGGTTGTGAGAACCAGGGTCTTTCCCTGGGAGTGAACTCGCCGTATCAGGTCCCAAAGGCTGTGGCGGGCGGCAGGGTCCAGGCCGGTGCTGGGCTCGTCCAGGATAATCAGCTCGGGGTCGTTTACCAGGCTGGCGGCCACGGTGAAGCGCTGCTTTTGGCCTCCGGATAGCTTCTTGAGCACAGTATTGGCCTTGTCTTGGAGGTCCACCATCTCCAGAAGTTCCATCGGAGGTATGTGGGTGCTGTAGAAGCTGCCAAAGAGGTCCAGAATCTCGACAAGCGTCAGATAGTCGAAGTAAGCCGAGGCCTGGAGCTGTACGCCAATGCGCTCCTTGATGGCTACCGGGGTGGAGTTGATGTCCATCCCCAGCACCCGCACTTGGCCGGTAGTGGCGCGCTGAAGGCCCTCAATAATCTCCAGTGTAGTGGTCTTGCCCGCCCCATTGGGGCCGACGATGCCGAAGATTTCGCCGCGGTTGACGGTGAAGGACACCCCGTCCACTGCTGTTAGGTTGCCGAAGCGTTTTACCAGACCATCAACCTGAATGACTTCATCCATGGGCACCGATTTTAGCATACCTCTTTGGGTGGAATGGTCTTCGTCCGTGTACAATGGGCGCGATATGGTGCTGTTGCACATAGGCCATGAGCATCTCTCCAGGGCTACCTCCTTTTCAGATTTTCTGACGAAATGGGAGCTATCGCCTTACGTGCTAATCCCACTGACCGCCATCCTGGGCGCTTACCTTGTGGGTAGCTGGAGGCTGAGGAGCCGCACCAAGTACCCGACGGCGACAGGTGCCCGTGACCTACTTTACTTCGGCGGGTTTGCTACTTTGCTGTTGGCCCTGGTCTCACCTATCGGCGTATACGCAGGCGACCTGTTCTTCATGCACATGGTGCAGCATCTGCTCTTGATGATGGTGGCAGCGCCCCTTCTCCTGCTGGCTAGCCCGATGGCGAATATTTTGTGGGCCTTTCCCCAGGGCGTCAGACACTGGCTGGGCGGTACCGTGAACCGCAGCGGCGTGCTGCGTCGGATTTTACGTGGCGCCACCGTGCCGATAATAGCGTGGCTCATCTTTGTGGTAACGATTTGGGTGTGGCACACCCCAGCTGTGTATAACGCTGCCCTGGCGTCTGAAGGAGTTCACGCCCTGGAGCACCTGACTATGTTCGGGGCTGCCGTTGTTTTCTGGTGGCCAGTCGTTGGCCCCGCGCCTATACGCTCTTACCTGCCCTACCCTATGAGATTTTTGTATCTCTTCCTGGCGTTGTTCCAAAATATCATCCTGGGCGCCATTCTAACCTTTGGCGATGCGCCCGTGTATTCCCACTATGAAAACGCTCCTGCCCACTGGGGAATAGACAGCGCTTTCGACCAGCAGTTGGGGGGCATTCTGATGTGGATTCCGGGGGCAATGATGTACTTTACAGCCATGGCGATCCTGTTCTTCGCCTGGCTGGAGCAGGAGGAGCGTCAGTCGGCCAAGTGGCAAAAGGCCCAGGAAGCTCGCCGGCGCTACCTAGCACAGATGGGCGCCCACACCAACCTGCCCGACGCTGGAGGGCCAAACGCATGATAGGGAGTAGCCTGAGCAGAGCTTAGATATTCTTCTGCTATTGTATTGACTCGAAAAGAGGGTGTTGGTAGAGTGTTAGTGAAATTTTTTACAGACTCCCATCGCCCGTAAGATTCAGATAGAAGACAGACAGGAGACAAGGTTGTCACGAAGGCTGTTTTCACGCCGCTGGTTGTTGATTGTTGGCCTCCTGTCGATAGTCCTCCTGCTCATCAGCTGCACCCCTTCCCATCCCCAATCCACCTTCGACTCCGCCGGGCCTGTATCAAAAAGTCAGCTAAATCTCTTTTGGGTAATCTTCTGGGCTTCTTTAGCGGTCTTTATCGTGGTGATTGGAATCCTCCTGTACTCGGTTGTTCGTTTCAGGGAAAGGCCGGGCCAGGGAATGCCGGTACAGGTTCATGGCAATCGCAATCTGGAGATCGCCTGGACCGTTGCCCCGGCGCTGCTCCTTACGGCTATTGCGGTGATGACCATTCGCACGATCTTCGACCTCAATACACCCGATTCGGACAACCCTTTAGAGATAGAAGTCATAGCCCACCAGTGGTGGTTTGAGGCCGTGTATCCAGAATTCAACATAACCACCGCCAATGAGATTAACGTGCCCGTGGGGCGGGACGTTAGCTTCAAGCTCGATTCTGACGATGTGGTCCACAGCTTCTGGGTACCCAAACTTTCAGGAAAGATGGATATCATCCCTAACAAGACCAACACGCTCTGGTTCAGGGCGGACGAGCCCGGGGTGTTTTTTGGCCAGTGCGCCGAGTTTTGCGGCATAGCTCACGCGCTGATGAAGTTTAGAGTCATTGCCAAGCCCCAGGAGGAGTTTGACCAGTGGGTGGCAGGACAACAGGCTGTGGCGGCCACTCCCACAGGACAAGCGGCGGAAGGGGCCCTGGTTTTCAACAGTAAGGGCTGTATTGTTTGCCATACCATCACCGGGCCTGACACGGTGGCGGTGCGGGAGTCACGAAAGCAGGCATTCCTTGATGGGAATGCTTTGACTCACGCTCCCAACCTGACCCACTTTGCCAGCCGTACCTCCTTCGCGGGTTCCATCATGGAGAGCACGGAGGAGAACCTAAAGGAGTGGCTCAGAGACCCTGAAGAGGTAAAGCCCGGTAACCGCATGGCCAGGTTGGCGGGAGCTTTTAACGATCCTACTATGGCTTTGACAGAGAGCGACATTTCTGCCCTGGTTGCCTATTTGCGGAGCCTGGAGTAAAGGACAGCCTGTTGGTGGTGATATATAATGGCAACGTTTCGATTCTTGGGGCGTGTAAGCGCACCCCGAGAATAAGGTAGGTGGGCTAATATGGTAACGGCTAATGAGCTGTTAGGCGGTGTACTGGCAAAGCGACCCGTTGGCGCAACGGGCGTGATGTCCTGGATCACCACCATTGACCATAAGCGCATCGGCATCCTATACGGGGTCACCGGTTTTATTTTCTTTATTTTGGGGGGCATTGAGGCCCTTCTAATGCGTCTCCAACTCTCCTCCGCCGACGCCGGCATAGTCTCCCCCGAGGTTTACAACCAGCTGTTCACCATGCACGGCACCACCATGATCTTCCTGGTGGTGATGCCCCTGGGCGCCGCGTTTTTCAACTTCATGATCCCTCTGATGATTGGCGCCAGGGACGTGGCTTTCCCCAGGCTTAATGCCTTCAGCTACTGGATGTTCCTCTTCGGTGCAATTCTGCTGAACGTAAGCTTTCTCACCGGTGGGGCGCCAAACGTGGGGTGGTTCGCCTACTCCCCCCTGACCTCTGACACCTACTCCATTGGCCAGGGTGTGGATTTTTGGATCCTTGGACTTCTGGTACTGGGCGTCTCTTCCATGGCTGCGGCCTTCAACTTTATCGTCACCATAGTCAATATGCGGGCGCCGGGGATGACCATGATGAAGATACCCGTGTTCGTCTGGATGACCCTGATAATCTCCTTTTTGCTGATACTGGCCTTCCCGGTCATCACCGTGGCCATCACCCTGCTACTGTTAGATCGGCTCTTTGGCACCGTCTTCTTTGATACTGCCGCCGGAGCCAACCCCCTGCTGTGGCAGCACTTTTTCTGGGCCTTCGGGCATCCCGAGGTGTACATACTGATTCTGCCGGCCATGGGCATAGTGTCGGAGATATTGCCTGTCTTCTCCCGCAAGCCGCTTTTTGGATATACGGTGGTGGTGTTCTCCGGGGTGCTCATAGGAGTCATGGGTTGGGGCGTTTGGAGCCATCACATGTTCACCGTGGGACTGGGCCCCGTAGCAAACTCGGCCTTTGCCCTCATTACCATGTTTATAGCCGTGCCTACGGGAATCAAGATATTTAACTGGATAGCAACCATGTGGGGTGGCTCCATAAGATTCACCACGCCCATGCTCTTTTCTATTGGGTTTATCGGCATGTTCGTCATAGGCGGGCTGAGCGGTGTCATGCACGCCGTGGCGCCTTCCGACACTCAGCAGAGCGATACCTACTTCGTCGTCGCCCACCTGCACTACGTCCTATTTGGCGGCAGCATATTTGGTCTCTTCGCCGGGATCTACCACTGGTGGCCCAAGATTACCGGCCGTTTGTTGAACGAGTTTCTGGGCAAGGTCCAGTTCTGGCTCTTTTTCATCGGCTTTAACGTCACCTTCTTCCCGATGCACTTCCTTGGGCTGGACGGGATGCCGCGCCGTATCTACACCTACTCCGAGGGCCAGGGGTGGGAGTTCTGGAACGTCGTCTCAACGGTGGGGGTTTTCATCATCGGCTTGAGCTTGTTCGTCTTCATTCAGAATGTGGTCCGCACCTTACGGCACGGAGAAAAGGCGGGGAATGATCCCTGGGACGGCAGGACGCTGGAGTGGTCTATACCCTCGCCGCCGCCGGAGTATAATTTTGCACAGATACCCACTGTAACGGACCGGGATGCCCACTGGGCCGCAAAATACTCCGAGGGCCCCGATGGCAGGCCGGTACCGAAGGTGCAGGGCGCCGCTCAGGAAGAGGTGGATACTCGCAATATCCACATGCCCACTCCTTCCTACTATCCAGTGCTGTTGGCCGCGGGGCTGACCCTTATCGCGGGTGGCCTGGTATCCCACTTAGTCGTAAGTGTGATCGGCGGGATCCTTGCTCTGTTCTCCATATATAGCTGGGCCTTAGAACCCGCCACAGATCCTGACGCCCACCGCGACCACGGAGCGTATTGATATTCCTATGGCCGTGACCACCCACGAGCCCGAACACCCCACTTCCACTGGCTTAAGCCATAGGAAGCTTCTGATGTGGACCTTCCTGGGGTCCGAGTGTCTGTTCTTCGGCACCCTCATTGCCAACCACATGATTAACCGCAACCAGGCGGAGCTTCTAAACGGCGTATCCCCCGCCTGCGTTCTGGACATCCCCATCACCTCAGCTAGCACCTTCGTACTGCTGATGAGCAGCGTGGCGATGGTTTTGGCGGTGACCGCTTCGGAGCGGGGCGACATGAAGCAGCTGCGGATCTGGCTGTTCATGACGGCCGTTCTGGGCGCTACTTTCCTTGGATTCCAGGTGTACGAGTTCAGCGCCTTTGTTGATGAGGGCCTTACTATAGGCACCAACCTCTACGGCTCCACCTTTTTCATCCTTACGGGTTTCCACGGCGTTCATGTTACCGTTGGCGTCATCTGGATTCTGTCTATGCTAGCGGCCAGCTACCGGCGAAGTGACCTGGTAATCGGGAACCCTCTGAACGTCGATATAACGGGACTTTACTGGCACTTTGTGGACGTTGTATGGATTGTGATATTCACCGTGGTGTACCTAGTGGGTGCCATTGGGCTGAACTGCACCGAGGTGGTATAGGCTCAGGAGATCGAATGGAGACCCAACACCGTCATCCCAGCGAGAAACCCCTGCCACCGATTTCCGTCTATGTGTACGTAGGCTTGATTCTCGCAATTGTTACCGCCGTGGAAGTGGCGGCGTTCTACCTAGATGTTTCCGGTTCTGTACTTGTTCCGATTTTCATAATTCTTTCGCTCTTCAAGTTTGTCCTGGTAGTCATGTTTTTCATGCACCTGAAGTACGATCACCGCATATTCTCAACCTTCTTTACCGGAGCGCTGTTGCTGGGTTTGGGGGTAGCCCTGGGGTTGATAGCCCTGTTTGGTAATTTCGACGTGGGTGATGCGAACGTCGCCGCGGTGACGCCCACGCCTACCCCAACGATCCCGGGGCCAGGCCCTACGGATACCCCGACGCCAACGGGGCCCGGTGCTACGGCGATGGCAACACCGACACCGACGCCCCCAGGCCCGGGCCCCACGGAGACGGTGGAACCCACCCCCGGCGGACTGGATGGCTCCCAGGTGTTCGTCAGTAAGGGTTGCAGTGGCTGCCATGCCATAGATCGAATGGTAGTGGGCCCAGCACTTGGTGGCATTGCTACTAGGGGATCAGAGCGAAAACCAGGGCTAAGCGCCGAAGCGTACATTAGAGAGTCCATTGAGGTCCCTGGGGCTTTTGTAGTGGATGGCTTTGCTAACGTGATGCCGCCCCTGCGGGGTGCCATGAGCGATGAGGAGTTTGAGGCCCTGGTGGCCTATCTGCTCACTTTAAAGTAGAAGCCTCTTCAGATGGGGTTGTGTTGATGAGGAACCAGTTAGACACTGAGCCTGCCAGCTCGTCCTTTCGGTGGTTGATCCTGGCGACCCTGACGTCCATTTTTGTCCTTGTGGTGCTAGGTGGCGTAGTCAGGGTCACAGAGTCGGGGCTGGGCTGCCCCGACTGGCCCCTGTGCCACGGCAAAATCATCCCCTCCGCCGACGCCGAAACCCTGATCGAATACTCGCACCGCATGGTGGCGTCGTTTGTGGGAGTGATGGTCCTGGCTACGGCGGTGGTGGCCTGGCGGCGCTATCGGAACAGGCTTTGGATTTTTCTGCCATCCGTTCTGGGACTGGTACTGGTTATAGTCCAGGGGGCCCTGGGCGGAGTGACGGTCCTTACCGAGTTGGAGGGGAGAATGGTAATGGCCCACCTGGCCTTGGCCGAGGCCTTGATGGCCATATTTACCCTGGTGACATTGGCGGCATGGAGAGGAATTACCTTCACCACCGAAAAGCTCAACGGTTTGGCTATTCTGGCTGCCATAGCGGCGCTGGCCGCCTACACCCTCCTCTTGACGGGCTCCTACACAACCACCTCGGGAGCCTCGGGAGCCTGCAACCAATGGCCCTTATGCCAGGAAGGTAGCCTATTCATGTCTAACAAGCTGCCGGCCATTCACATGATCCATCGCTTTGTGGCTTTGCTGGTGGGTCTGATTATCCTGGCTACGGTAGGCTTGGCGTGGAACCGTCGAGCTGTCCGACGCGATTTGGCCGGTATGGCTGTCTTGGCCCTGGGCATCTTTGTATTCCAGGTTTTGGTTGGCGCTTTGACGGTATGGTGGGGCCTGCCCACAGAAATGAGGGCGCTCCACCTGGCCCTGGGCACAGGGGTTTGGGTTGCTTTTACCGCCCTGGCCCTTTTGCCCTATACTCCCGCGCCGCCTGTCTCGAAAAGCACGGGGGTTGAGACCGGCCCCTTGCCGCATTTGAAGGTGGTGGCCCGATGATTTACCAGAAGACCGCCAGAACTGTCGTGGCCGACTACCTAGCCCTGACCAAGCCGCCCATCATGCTCCTATTGCTGATTACCGCCTTGGGAGGGATGCTGCTGGCCGAAGAAGGGATGCCTTCAGCATCCCTGGTGGCGTTGGTGATGGTAGGAGGAGCGCTGGCCGCCGGAGGGGCCAGCGCTATCAACCATTACTTGGACCGGGATATTGACGAGCGGATGTCCCGCACCCGGCGGCGTCCCATTCCATCTCACCGCACTTCGCCACGGGAGGCATGGGTCTTTGGAGTCATCCTCAATGTTGGCGCCTTCGTTGTTTTTGCCGCGGGGGTAAATTTGCTCAGCGCTATACTGGCCCTTAGCGGAACTCTCTTCTACGTGTTTGTCTACACCATCTGGCTGAAGCGCTCCACCACCCAAAACATAGTGTTGGGAGGCGCTGCCGGGGCTGTGCCGCCACTGGTGGGATGGGCCGCCGTCACCGGTGACGTGGGTCTTCCAGCCCTGTATCTCTTTGCCATTATCTTCTTCTGGACACCGCCCCATTTCTGGGCTTTGGCGATCCTGATTAAGGACGACTACGCTCGCGCTGGTGTGCCAATGCTGCCTGTGGTGCGGGGCCTGACGGAGACCGGGCGGGCGATATTCCTGTACAGTCTGGTCTTGGTAGCTCTCACGCTGATGTTCTTCACGGTCCGGGCGGTGGGCTGGTTCTATCTCTCGACCGCACTGGCATTGGGGATACCTTTTGTGTATCTGGCCTGGCGGCTAATGCAAGGGGGAGGAGTCCGGAGGGCGCGTCATCTGTACCTGTATTCGCTTCTTTACCTGGCCCTTCTTTTTGGGGGCATTATGGTGGACAGCGCCGTGTCTTTTTAACCCAAGGACCCAACTTTTTACCTCACGCCGTTACGCCATTGGCTGATGTAAAGAATTGCAGGATGGCAGAGGCAAAGAAAAAGGATGGGAGCTTACGGAAGCGCCCATCCTTGAACTGGTCTACTGTATAGGGTTCGCTAGACTATCTTTGGCTATGGAGACAAGCTTCTCAAAGGCCTGGGGATCTCTCACGGCGGTATCCGCCAGGACCTTGCGGTCCAGCTCCACATTGGCCTTTTTGAGGCCGTTGATGAACTGTCCGTAGGTCAACCCCAGGCTGCGAGCAGCAGCGTTGATTCGCAGTATCCACAGACGGCGGAATTCTCGTTTGCGCTCTCTGCGGTGCCGGTAGGCGTGACTCCAGGCGTGAAGCAGTGCCTCTCGGGCGCGGCGGAACTGGCGGCCCTGGGCCGATTGGTAACCGCGCGTCAGGGAAAGAATTTTCTTGTGACGCCTGTGTTTGGTGACTCCTCTTTTAACCCTGGTCAATGGTCCGTCCTAGTACTTGATGGTTAGAAGCTGTTGGGCATTAGGCGCTTCAGATTATTAACGCTGGTCTTGCTAACCGGCAGTTTTTGGGCGAAGGTGCGTCGTACTTTCTTGGGTTTCTTGCGACGCAGGTGACTGCTATTGCCCTTGCGGCGCATAAGCTTACCGGTGCCGGTGACATGAAATCGGGCTTTGGCGCCTTTATGGGTTTTAAGCTTGGGCATTATTTACCTCGTCGGGCTTCTTGTCACCCTTGCTACTTGTGGGCGTCAGGATAATAGCGAGGGCGCGGCCCTCCATGGCAGGAGGTCGCTCCAGACGGGCCTCATCCTTTACCTGCTCGGCCACTCGCTTGAGGAGGGTCATTCCAAGCTCAGGGTGAGTAACCTCCCGACCCCGGAAGAAAACGGCTACCCTGACTTTGGCGCCTTCGTCCAATAGCTGCTTTACCTTCCGGGTCTTGGCTTCCAGGTCGTGGGCCCCTATGTTGGGTCGGAAGCGGACCTCCCTCATGGTGGTGGATTTTTGGGACTTCCTGGACTCTTTGACCTTCTTGGCGTGGAGGTAGCGGAGCTTACCATAGTCAAGGATGCGGCATACGGGCGGGTCGGCGGTGGCTGATACCTCTACCAGGTCGAGATCCTTCTGCTGGGCCAGGTCCAGGGCGTCCTGGAGGGACATGATGCCCAACTGGGCACCATCGCTGTCTATGACCCGCAGTTGGCTGGATCGGATGCCTCGATTGACTCGGTATTCCCGGACTATAGCGTTAACGCCTCCTCTATATATGCCAGAGTCGAGCTAAAACTGTAGCATGGGCCCATATCCAAGTCAATTGAGCGTCTTGCATATTTCGAGCTACTGTGTCAGTGGGGAGCGTTTCCAGACAAGCTTTGTGTCGTGTAGCGAACCTTGAAGGATTTCAAATCTGGGTCTTCGGCCATTATAAGAAGCCTTCATATATACAGGGCTGCGAGCTTGGGCGACACTGCGATAAGAATCGGCAATGACCGAGGCAAGCAATCGTAACTGGTTCAGACCTGTGAGTGGAGTCGAAGAGGTCTCAGAAATCTGTAGCACGGATATCTTTTCAGCTAGGAGAACTGTCGCATGAACTTTGAGGGGCTTTTCTTCGGCGGTTACCCAGATTGCCCTATGCCGTCCTAATCTCGCCCAGATATTGAATAATTTCTTCGTCTTCCACAGGATTTGTAAAAGGATCTCTTGACGGCCACTCGCTGCGGACACTTCTAACATCATATCCTGTTGCCAGCAATGCGGGTGCAAAACGGTAGCTGAGGTTATCGTCGAGCAGAAAAAGCGGTTCTAAGTTAAGTTGCGACAAGTCGTTCTTCCCATTCGACAGCGTGCTTTATCTTAGTTTCCGTTAGATCATATAGTCTCGTAATCGTCTGCACAGTATCCCCGGCCCGAATCTTTGACCATATCGCTCCGGTTGGTATCCGACTGCCATCAATGCAAGGTTTGCCAAGTTGAATTGTAGGGTCTATGCGCACTTGTTCAAATGGTGACCAGGTTACAGCGATGTCTTCCTTATCAAAGGTCATATCCATTTCTACCTTGCGTAACCATTCACCGAATACATCCATAGCCAGTTGCCCGTTGCGCGAGGCGGCAACAATCCGCTGCTCAAAGTTAACGTATATATCACTCTGATATGTCCATAAGGGACGCCTAACGAACGGCCAATCAACGTTGAGTTCTTCTCTTAGCCATCGTTCTGCATCTCTTATGCGTTGGAGACTTACCTCGTGCGAACGTAAAAGAGCAATCAACCGCATAGAAATCAACTCTCGAAAGGTGATGAAACGTTGCCTCGTCGGGATTAGTGGCATTATTGCGGAGGTGGATAGCGCAGTGCGTATCCAATACCGAAGCTTAGCTGATGCAACATGATGACCATTTGCCGCTGGAGGAGTAATAGCTAGGTATCGTGCAGCTTCGGGGATACCGTAGAGGCCCGAAAAGTGTGGTGTAGGTGTAGTAGTCATGGTCTTGCCCTCCCCTTTTTACGGTGCTATACTTTCCCGTTAAGGGGAGGTTCTCAAACTACTGGTACTAGCTTGAGACCCCTTGGGCAACGAAATTAACACGTTCCCGTTACGGTTTTGCGTAACTTCCTAGTAAGTATACTGAGAAGTGGCCAGCCATTTCAAATGCTGGCCACCTCTCGAGTTCAGTAACTGACCTAACAGAACCTA
>JAPULR010000250.1 GCA_027294635.1 Chloroflexota bacterium
TTCCCGCCCCCGGAAGATTTCGCCGCCAAAGCCAATATCCGCGACCCCAAGGTCTACGAGGAAGCGGAGGCAGACTTTGAAGGGTTCTGGGCCCGCTGGGCGGAGGAGCTTCACTGGTTCAAGAAGTGGGACAATGTGTTGCAGTGGCACCCGCCCTTCGCTCAGTGGTTTGTGGGAGGCAAGATAAACGTCTCCTACAACTGCCTGGACCGACACCTCAACGGCCCCAGGCGCAACAAGGCCGCCCTGGTATGGGAGGGGGAACCGGGGGACTGGAAGGTTTACACCTACGGTGATCTGCACCGAGAGGTGTGCCGCTTCGCCAACGGCCTCAAGAGTCTGGGGGTCAAGAAGGGAGACAGGGTCACCATCTACATGCCCATGATTCCGGAGCTGCCCATCGCCATGCTGGCCTGCGCCCGCATCGGAGCGCCCCACAGCGTCGTTTTTGGCGGCTTCAGTCCAGAGGCCCTTCGTGGCCGGATCAACGACTGTGAAACAAAGGTGGTCGTCACCGCCGACGGCGGCTACCGTCGGGGTCGGGTGGTGCCTCTTAAGCAGAACACCGACGAGGCCCTGGAGGGCACCTCCACCGTGGAAAAGGTGATTGTGGTCCGCCGCGTGGGGGACAAGTTCGAAGGCTCGATGAAGGAGGGCAGAGACATCTGGTGGGACGACCTGGTGGCTGGTCAGTCCGGCAAGTGCGACGCCGAGCCCATGGACAGCGAGGACATGCTTTACATCCTCTACACCAGCGGCACCACCGGCAAGCCTAAGGGGGTGGTCCACACCACGGCGGGGTATCTCCTGGGGGCCTACGCTACCACCAAGTGGGTCTTCGACCTGAAAGAGGACGACGTCTACTGGTGCACCGCCGACATCGGATGGGTCACGGGCCACAGCTACATCGTCTACGGACCCCTGGCCAACGGCGTCACCTCGGTTATGTACGAAGGCGCGCCGGACTACCCCGACCGGGACCGGTTCTGGGCCATCGTGGAGAAGTACCGAGCCACCATCGTCTACACGGCCCCAACAGCCATTCGGGCCTGCATGCGCTGGGGCGAGGAGTACCCCAAGAAGCACGACCTCTCCTCCATACGCCTCCTGGGCACCGTGGGTGAGCCCATAAACCCCGAGGCGTGGATGTGGTACTGGCAAAACATCGGCGGAGGCCGATGTCCGGTGGTGGACACCTGGTGGCAGACGGAGACGGGGATGATTCTCATCACTCCCCTTCCGGGCATTACAACCCTTACCCCCGGCTCCGCTACCCGCCCCTTCCCAGGTATCCATGCGGAGGTGGTGGACGAGAAGGGGGACCCGGTGGCGCCGGGTCAGGGCGGCTACCTGGTGCTGAAGCGTCCCTGGCCGGGCATGCTTCGCACTATCTATGGAGACCCCGACCGGTACGTCGAGGAGTACTGGACCCGCTACCCTAACCAGTACTTCACCGGCGACGGCGCCAAGATGGATGAGAACGGCTTCTTCTGGATCCTGGGGCGTGTGGACGACGTGATAAACGTGGCGGGACACCGCATAAGCACCATGGAGGTGGAGAGCGCCCTGGTGGACCATCATTCGGTGGCCGAGGCCGCTTCCATCGGCAGAAGCCACGAGGTGAAGGGGCAATGCGTGGTGGCCTTTGTCACCCTGAAGGAGGGGGTGGATACCTCCAAGGCCATGGAGGACGAGCTGAAGCGCCACGTGACCACCAAGATTGGCGCCATCGCCCGGCCCGACCAGATATACTTTACCGACGACCTGCCCAAGACCCGCAGCGGCAAGATCATGCGCCGTCTTCTGCGAGACATCGCCGAGGGGCGGGTGCTGGGAGACACCACCACCCTGGCAGACCCAGGGGTGGTGGAGATGCTCAAGGAGCAATACGAGGAGGAAGAGAGTTGAGAGAAGACTCCCCTATGACCCGGGACGCGGAAGCCATCCGCTGCGAGGGTTTGTCCAAGCATTTCGGCAAACTCATCGCCCTGGACCACCTCGACCTGGCCATTGAGAAGGGGGCCTGCTTTGGGTTCCTGGGGCCCAACGGCGCCGGTAAGACCACCACCCTGCGACTTCTGGCGGGCATCACCCACCCCACAAGCGGCAAGGTGTGGGTTGCCGGACAAGACGTAACACGCAACACCCTTGGCCTGCGCTCCCTCATCGGCTACCTCCCGGAGACGCCCGCCTACTACGATTGGATGACGGGTCGGGAGTTCCTTCGGTTCACCGCCGACCTCTACGGTATGCAAAGGGCCTCCGGCAAGACCCGGACGGAGGAGCTGCTGAAGCAGGTCAACCTGACCCAGGATGGGCACCGACGCGTCGGCGCCTATTCCCGGGGTATGAAGCAGCGGCTGGGGCTGGCCCAGGCCCTACTCAACCGCCCCGAGGTTCTGCTGCTGGACGAGCCGGCCTCGGCCCTTGACCCCATGGGCCGGAGGGAGATGCTGGAGGCCATCCGTGCCCTGAAGGGGGAGACCACTGTGTTCCTCTCCACCCACATCCTGGCCGACGTGGAGCGCCTATGCGACCGGGTCGCCATCATCGACAAAGGCCGGACGGTGCGCATGGGCACCATCGACGAGCTCCGGGCCCAGCAAGGCCCCTCCGTCTTTGAGGTACAGTTTGAGGAGGACGGGGCCTCGGCGGTGGCTCGTCTGGAGAACGTGCCGTGGGTCACCTCCGTCAAGACGGCGCAGAAAGGCGACCGCCCCATCCTTCAGGTGGAGGTCAACGACTTGGAGAAAGCCAAGAAGGAGCTTCCCCGGCTCCTGGTGGACACCGGCCTGACCCTGCTCCGATATGAGCTGACCGCGGCCAGCCTGGAGGAGGTCTTCATAGACCTGGTGGGCGGCGGGGAGGCCATAGAGTGACCGGGTTCTGGGTCCTGGTGCAAAAGGAGCTGCTGGAGCAGCGTCGCACCAAAAAGTTCCTGGCTCTGGCCCTGGTCTTCACCTTTCTGGCCGTGGTGCCACCCACTATTTTTCGTACAGTGGTCCACTTCCAGGAAGGGGCCCACTGTGTGGAACAGGCACGGGAGGCCCTGGAGAACATAATAGGCGGCATGATGCCCGTCTTTGGAACCGGGGTGGTTATCATCATTGCCATGGGGGCCCTGGCCAACGAGCGGGCCTCGGGAACCGCGGCCATGACCCTCAGCAAACCCGTCGCTCGGTCCGCCTTCGTGGCGGCAAAGCTCCTGGCCCTGGGCGCGTCCATCTTTGGAGCGGTGGCCGTCGGTGGCGCGGTGGTTTACATCCTCACCCTGATACTCTTCGCCGACGGCGGCGTGGGACGCTTTGCCCTGGGCCTCCTCATCACCTCCACATACCTCTGGTACGTTGGGGCCATCACCCTCCTGATAAGTGCCCAGTTCTCCCAACAGTTGCTCGTTGGGGGCATCGTACTGGCCCTGTTTATGGTCCAGCTGTTCCTCCTGCCCATTCCACACACCGAGCGGTACTGGCCCATAATGAGTCCTGGGTGGGCCCGGAGCATCTTCCGGGGAGATGGTAACGACTTGTGGTCTGCCTTCGCCATCGCCGCCGGCAGCATTCCGCTGATGGGCATGGCCGCCTGGGGCATCTTCCGGCGCAAGGAGCTTTAAAGCTCGGGGCCCTACACCATAAACACAGGGTTGTTGTCCGTGACTACGCGCCGCTCCTGGGCGATGCCCTCTCTCAAATAGGAGGGCAGGGCGAACATGTGGCGGTGGGTGATACCGTCGTAAAACCTTAGATTTTTAGATAACCTCTGGGGTATGAGGCCGTCCACCTCTTTGGGGCTGTAGTCCCGCGGCTCGGAGTCAGTGAAGGCGATGGTGAAGGCCCACGGGGTCACAAAAGATGGCACGTAGACGGTATAAGGACATACCCTGGAAAATATTTCGGACAGGGTGTGGACAATGGCGGTGAAGCACTCGGTGTGGTTCAGCAGGCTGGCGGGCCCCGACTGGGTTACCAGCGTTCCCCCTGGTTTAAGCCTGGAGCGGGCGATTTCGTAGAACTCCCGGGTATAGAGGGTGTAGGCGGTGCCCTCCTCCAGGGGGTCCACCAGGTCCAGAATCATCACGTCATAGGACTCCTGAGTTTGGGTCAGGTACTGCCTGGCGTCCTGGTGCAGCACCTTGGCCCTCGGGTCGTCGAAGGCGCCGTTGCTGTGGTCGGGCAGGTACTGGCGGCACAGCTCCACCACCTTGCTGTCCAGGTCAACCATGGCTACCCGCTCCACACTTTTGTGGGCCAGTACCTCTCGAAGGGTGGCCCCCTCACCCCCGCCACCGATGAACACCGACCGGGGGTTGGGGTGCAACAGCATGGTTGGATGAACCAGGGCCTCGTGGTAGATATGCTCGTCCAACGAGGTGGACTGGGTCTTACCGTCCAGGATTAGAGATCTGCCGAAGGTCGTGGTCTCTAGGATTTCTACGTCCTGGAAATCCGTCTTGCCTGAATAGAGGGAGCTTTTGACCCGATAGAGGAGAATCAGGTCGGACGTAATAAGCTCAAAGAACCACTTTCCCTGAAGGTCCACGTGCGTCGGCCCGATGCTTAAGAAGAGGTAACGGGCGCTGGCGCCTCAATACCGCGTCTTATAATCTGCATGGACGGGTCCTTGGACTCCAGCTTATCAATAATCAGTTGGGCCGCGTCCTTGGGTTGAAAGGAAGTGCCGCAGGTGAAGATGTCTGCCGCTGCGTAGCCGTATTCCGGCCACGTATGAATGCTCAGGTGGGATTCGGCAATGGCCAGGACGCCTGTGATCCCTTGTGGGTTAAAACGATGGAAGGACTGTCCTATTATCTGGGCTCCCACGGCTTGGGCCGCGCCGACCATTGCGTCTTTAATGTAGTCTAAGTCGTCTAGATGGTGTGGATTACACTGTTTTAGCTCTAACAGCAAATGAGTTCCTAGTGCATTCAATCACCTGCCCCCCTTGGTAAAATTTTCGCAGACCAGGATTCTAAACGTTCCTGGCCTACCAGACAAGACCCCAGCTCCTAGGACGGGGTCTCTACATCTCTAAGACTTGATACGCGCCTAGGCCTGTGAGCCCCAGATCGACTTAAGGTCGCAGTGCTGGTACAGAAGCTGCTGGAATCTGGCCAGCTTCTTAGAGTGATAAGGGTTTATCCAATCGAAGGCGCTTCCCAACGCCTCCGCCGCGGCGACAGTTTTAGCCGGGACCACCATCAAAGGAACTTTCAACTGCTCCACCTCGTGGTATACGTATTCCACGGGGCTGTGCCCGCCGGTGAGGATGAGGCCCCTGGTGGGTGCGGCTAGGGCGGCCAGCTGAATATCGGGTCGGTCTCCCCTCACTATAACGGCGTTGGCGTCGGTGCGGCCGAAATAGGTCTCTCCCGAGTCCATGATATTGCCGCCGATTAGGAAGCTTTCCACCAGGTCATCGGCCTTCTCCCCGCCCATGACCCACTGGCCGTTGAGGTGGTCGGCGACCTGTCCCAGGGTGACTGCCAGCATCAGTCGGTCTTCGGGTATAGCGCCCAGGAGCTTAACCTCCGATGCTGCTGGCTGGGATAGGGATTGTTTTGTCTCGCGAATGCGGTGTCGAGTCACCGAGTTAATGATTGTTCCCAGGAGCAAGTCTCCAAATGTGCCGACGGTCCGGGCTATCTCTTCGACGTTGAGACCTGGAGTGTATCCCACGACCACCAGCACCTTGGCACCGAGGCCGTTGGCCAAATGGTACGACAGGTCTGAGAGATCGCTATTGGGAAGGTGAAGGCTGGGACCCTCGATGATTAAGGTTCCGTAGTTGGTCGCGATGGCATCGACGGCAGCTTTGACCTGTTCCAGGACCGCTGCTGGGATAGCGCCGGGGAGGGCGTCCAGCCTCAGTGGCAGAGGGTCTCCGGCAACGCTGCCATTCCCTTTAGCAGCCACCTCTCGAGCAAAAGCCACGTCTCCATCGGAGCTTGGATCGGCGCAGAAGGGCTTAAAGTACCCCACACTTTGACCCTCTTCCAGGAGGGTTGCTAAAAGGGAGGTGGCCACAACGGTCTTGCCAGCGCTGGGCCTGTCAGAGGTTATGTATAGAAGATTCATAGGGCTTGTTCAGAGTCGCTAGACACAAGAAAAACTAGGATGATATTTTAACATAGCTGAGATTGGGGAGCACCGTTGGAGCTTGACACCCCTGGGGTGCCTAATTAGTATAAAAGAGACGGCCGAGGTAGCTCAGTGGTAGAGCAGCGGACTGAAAATCCGCGTGTCGTTGGTTCGATCCCGACCCTCGGCACCAGCGGATTGGCCGTTGATGAGCGGAAGTGGCTCAGTTGTAGAGCATCTCCTTGCCAAGGAGAGGGTCGTGGGTTCGAATCCCATCTTCCGCTCCAATTCTATTTTTAGGCACGAATCCACAGAATAACCGCCATACACGAATTTTCCCTATCTTGCACAATGGTTGACGACACGGTAACTGAACACATATCATAGCCTTAGCTTTGTAAGGATGTGTCACCGTGGTTGTCGACCTCTTGAGAGCTAAACAGGTCCTCTTCGTAGATCAGTTTGTTCGAAGCCTGAGGGCAGAAAACCTGTCCGAAAAGACCGTCACCAAATACCGGGAATCGGTAGGTCTCCTAGCTGAGTTTTTAGGTCACATGGGCATGCCAAGGCATCCCGACGCCATAAACAGAGAACATATCGAGGCGTTTGTTGAGGACCAGCTGCGGAAACATAAACCTGCGACAGCAGCGACTCGCTATCGTGCACTTCAACGATA
>JAPULR010000251.1 GCA_027294635.1 Chloroflexota bacterium
GGCTTTGGGGTCCCAGGTCACCTTATAGCAGCCGTCTCCCAGGACCGAGGCGTCCAACTCCGTCTCCAGGTCCAGCTCCTCAAGGTCGTTGTCTTCGTTTATCTGGCGGACCGCAACCTCGGCCTCCCGAGCCCTACGCCGTCCTTCCTCGCTGGGCTCCAGCGGCTCAATGGTAAAGGACGTGCCGGAGCTCAGGTATGAGGTAACCTTCTCCAGCAATACCCTGGCATAGTTAAAGGTGAGGCGTCTTTCGCCCCGCCGCGGCCTACCCTGCCACTGAAGGCCGCTATAGAAGTCCAAGTTTCGCGATAGGCTCGAAGCCGCTCCGGCTCCCTTCGTGCCACCTGCTGAGGCAGGCTCAAGCTCTCCATCAGAGGCCCTCCTAAGAATTCGAAATACGGTGCGCTGGCTCAGGGCGAACTTGTGGGCCACCTCATCCACCGAAAGGCTCTCCCGTTCATTCGTATCCAGGACCAACTGGTCCCCCTCCCTGCGGCGCTCCTGCAAAAACCAGCGAGGATCGTCATACTTACACTGAGGCAGGGAACACCTAAGACACGACGGCGATATTTCGCATCCGTCGTCTCGATAGGGATATTCCTCAGGCCTGGAATCGATCAGCGGTCCACCTCTTCGCTCTCTCATCTCTCCAAAATCCTTCCTCATACTCCAAATACTCCAATCAACGCATCTCAAGAATATAGAACATCTGTTTGGTTACAGCAAGGCTAAAGTGGCACTAACCTCTTTGATTTGCCCAAAAGGCTGGGGCATAATAAGGTTGACTAGCTGTGGAGGCTCACCATGCCCCTGGATAC
Organism: Chloroflexota bacterium; assembly: GCA_027294635.1. Taxonomy (GTDB): domain Bacteria; phylum Chloroflexota; class Dehalococcoidia; order Lucifugimonadales; genus JAPULR01. The sequence continues at coordinate 819 of JAPULR010000251.1, forward strand.
CGTGAAGTACAAACGGGATGGGCGCATTACCTACATAACCCTTAACCGTCCCCGTGTCCTTAACGCCGTCAACATCGCTTTAGAGCAGGACCTAGCTGCGGCCCTCCGCCAGTTTGACCTAGACGATGAAGCCTGGGTGGCTATCCTTCACGGCGCTGGCCGCGCCTTCTGCGCCGGAGCCGACGTCAAGGAAAGGTTCCACGACCCCGATGCCAAGCAGCGAGACCTGGACTGGGGCATGGGGATGAACCCGGAAGGTTTTCTGGGACGCTGCATCAACTGGAAACCCATCGTCGCCGCCGTCCACGGCCACTGCCTGGCCTACGGACTGGTTATCGCCGCCGAGTGTGACCTCATCGTCGCCTCGGAGGACGCCCACTTCGGCCTTACCGAGACCCTGCGAGGGTTCCCCGGCGGCCCCGCCTGGGCCAAGGTCCAGACCTTCATGCCCTCCAAGGTCGCCACCGAGATGCTCCTCACCGGCGAATCACTGCCTGCCTCAGAGCTTTATCGTCTGGGTCTCATCAACCGTCTGGTGCCCGCGGGTAAGCACATGGAAGCAGCCCGGGAGCTGGCCGCCAAGATTTTGAAGGCTCCTCCCCTGGCGGTACGTTCTGGTGTTCGGGTCACCCGCCGACCCTGGGTCCGCGCCGCCGCCGAGGCCGATTACTACCAGACCGCCCTTCGCCTCCACCTCACCGAGGACTTCGAGGAGTCGGCCCGGGCTTTTATGGAGAAACGGGAACCGATATTAAAGGGCCGATAAGGAAAAGCCAGCTTTAAGGGTTAAAAATGCCGGCAAACCTGACACCCCAGTACAAGGAAGCGGAACAGAGATACCGCCAGGCCAAAAGTTTGCCCGCCAAGGTCGCCGCCCTTCAGGAGATGATGGCCGTCATCCCCAAACACAAGGGCACCGACCACCTGCGCGCCGACCTCCGGGCTCGCATGTCGCGGCTCATGGAAGAGGTGGAGAAACCTCAGGCTACCAGCGGCGGTCCCCAGCCCTTCAGCATCAGGAAGGAGGGTGCAGGCCAGGTCCTCATCATCGGCCTGCCTAACTCGGGTAAATCAGAGCTGCTAAACGCCCTCACCGGCGCCCCCGCCAAGGTAGGCGACTACCCCTTTACCACTCAGGTTCCCATGGTGGGGATGTTGCCCTTCGAAAACGTTCTGTTCCAACTGGTGGACACTCCCGCCCTCAACGACAAGGACATCCAGACCCGCCTCTTTGGCCTGCTGCGCAACACCGACCTCCTCCTGGTGGCCCTGGACCTCTCCGGCGACCCGGTAAGGGAGATGAAAGAGATCAATGACCTCCTTGACCAGTGGGGCTACTCCCTGCTGGAGACTGGTCAGGCCATAGACGAAGAGGGAGCCCGTATTCAGAAGCCGGCCATACTGATAGCCAACAAGACCGACCTGGAGGGGGCACAGCAGCGTTACACGGAGCTTCAGCACCGCTATGGCCAGAGATTCCTCATCCTAAAGGTCTCCTGCATGGATGGAACCGGACTGGAAACCCTGAGCGAAGAGGTCTTCAAAAGTCTGAATAAGGTCAGAGTGTACACCAAGAGTCCCACCGGACAGCCCGACTACGATACGCCCATCGTGATGGCCCGAGGCAGCACCACCGCCGACGCCGCCGAGCGTCTGCACAGGGAGTGGCGAGAGAAGCTCAAGTACGCCCTGCTATGGGGCTCGGCCAAGTTCGACGGCCAGCGGGTGGGCCGGGACTACGTACTGTCCGACGGCGACGTCATAGAGCTGCATGGGTAGAGTCTGTTCCTGAGCCCGAACGGAAAACATACCTTTACTTACCATAACTCTGTCAGCATACTATCAGATATTTGACAGTACCTTATAATAATTGCACTATCATTACCTCTATTCTAGGAGCGGAACATGAAAGACCCTAATTACCTCTCACCTAACCACCAACTTATACTCAACGAGCTAAAAAGCTCCGGAGAATACTTTGAGTCCCGCGATAAAAGACTGCTGGAATTACCAGCTTTGAGCGGACGCGCAGAAAAGTCTATTGCCTGGTACCTCTGGGACCTTCACAGAAAGGGCTACATCAATCGAGTGAGACGAGGCCGCAGGGTTTATTTCTCCTTCAAAGCCAAGGAGGGATCCGACGAGAGACAACCGGCCTCAGCGGTTTCGGAGAATAATGTGCTTGATGGAAGTTTAAAATACACGGTTAGCTATAAAGAAGACGAGGACGGCTACATAGTCGCTAGCGTTCCGGCCCTGCCTGGCTGTCACTCTCAAGGCCACAATAGAGAGGAAGCCAGCAAGAATATTCGTGAGGCTATGAAAGGCTACCTGGCCAGTATGAAGCACCATGGTGAGCCAATCCCCAAAGAGGACGTGGAAATAGTGCAAGTTACTCTCTAGTGTCCCGCGTACCACTTATATCAGGCGACGATTTTGTGAAAGCAATGCGCAAAATCGGCTACATCTGGGACCGTACTAGTGGCAGCCACATGATTCTGATACACCCCACAAGGAACAGACTATCCGTACCACGCCACAGGGAGCTAGGTAGAGGCATCCTTAGGAGCCTTATCCATGATGCTGATCTATCCGTCTCCCAATTCTTAGAGCTTTTGTAGCGCACCCATCAAATCTCCGCCAAGCTGACCTCTCTCGCCTTTCCTTTTGCCACCCTGGGCAGGTACTTACCAGCCTCTACCAGCAAGGCCAGGCTGCTCAGGAAGTCGTCGTGGCCCTGGGAGGCGTCTACGTAGAAGTTCATGGTGCGGTTGGCGCGATGCTGAACCCTGGCCGCCGTCACCTGGCGCCAGAACTCGGCCCACTCCGAGGAGCCATCCCTGCCGTACATCTTGAGCCGCCCCGAGTTCACCGCCGCCAGCAGGTCATAGTCCAGTCTGGACTTGCTCTGGGCGGTGAACCGGAAGGCCGTCACTGTGCTGCTGCCCAGGGCCTTGGACAAGAGGCTAGCCGCTCCCTCTCCCATCCCTGTGGCGTCCACCACCACCCGGCGACACCGCCACACGTTCCTTAGTAGATCTACCAGCCTTGGGTAAAGCTGATGGTGGGGAGTTCCGTTCCAGCAGTAGTGCTCCACCACCCGGATGGCCGGGTCTCGTGAAATGCCATCGCAGGCCGAGAAGTCCAGCTCTCCGATGGTCAGCACCGTGGAGTCCTGCCCACTACCTGTCCTCTGCTCTTCGTTAGCGTCGTCAGCGGCTCCGCCGGCGATATCCAGTCCCGCCACGTATACGGCGCCGGACACGGGAGTGCGTCGCCTGGAATGGTGGCCCTGGAGCTGAGCCTCCTGCTGGGCCGAGAAAAGCCCGCCCCGTCCAGCCAGGGGCAGAAGCAAATACTGAGTGCGGAACAGGGGATGGTCCTCACCCAACCGCTCCCTCTCAACCTCCACGTACTTCTGATAAAGGGGACTGTGGCGTGCCACCTGGTCCCAGGAAACGGAGAAGTGGCGTTTAACGCCGTCTCTCCTCTCCAGCTCCAGGTTGGCCTCCTTGGCCTCTTCCAAAAGGCTGTACCCGTACCAAGGAGTTCCATAGAGAACCGTGGTCACGTTGGAGGTGGCCCCCATGGGCCGGAACTCCTTGTAATACTTCTCCTTGGGTACATCCTGAGCCTCGTCCATCTCCAACAGTATATGGGCCGTGTTGCCCACCACGTTGGCCTCCGGCTCAGCGCTGAGGAATATCTGGCGTGCCTTCCCTAACCTGATAGCATGGCCGGCCTCCATACGCCAAAAACCGGAGTATCCGGCATCGTCCAGACGCTCCTTGAGACGGCTCATGCTTATTAACGCCTGGGGCAGAAAGGTGGGAGCCGCCTTTATCAGATTCCCTCCCCGGGCCATAGACATCGTCAGCAGCAAAGCCTCCAACTGGGCCGAAAGCTCGTTCTTACCTCCCTGCCGAGCGATCTCCACGGTGAAGGTCAACCCTCGGCGGTGGACCACGCTGTCCATGATCGCCCTTCCTATCTCCAACTGATAGGGTCTCAAACTATGCTTGATGCCCATCTCATTGTCCTTTCTACCCCAAAAGCCTCAGGACCAAATCGGCGATCACAGCGCCCAGGATGACCAACAGTAATCCGTTGACCCGGCCCTTAACCTCGTCCAACTGCTTTCGAAGATGTTCCATCCGCAGATTTAGGAGCGCTTCCAAAGGCAACCCTGGCGGTGGCACCTCGCGAGACCGCTTAGGCCCTACCAGGCGCCTTATGGCATTCCTAAGCTTCCTCGACCCCATTGGCGCCCTCGGGCCAGAGCTCCCTGCCAATACCATTGAGAACTCCCACAATGCTCTGGTACAAATCATCTCCGGCCTTGGGTGACAGCTTGTACCGAGATACCACGGCTCTTTGGAGAAGGTTTACTCCCTTGAACAGCAGGTCCACCTTGTCCGGGTGCTCCTCAAGCAGCTGGCGCAGCTTCATTCGCAGCAGCGCTATCTCTTCGTCGATGCCCTCCAATTCTCGGGCCTTGGACAGCCGCACACGGTCCGCTCGTGAGAGGGCGTCGACGTAGAACTCTTTGGGATCTCGTATCTCACGTTTAGCCCTCCTGGCCATTGGCCTCCCCTTCCAGGACCTCCAATAGCCCTGGCAAGGCGTCCTCCGGAATACTTAGCGCCGACCTTAGTAGCCCTAGTAGAAGGCACAAGGAAGCCAGCTCCCACTGCTCCTCTGTTATGGCCACCCTCAGCGCTCCCAATCTATCCGTTGCCTTTCATGAGGGTAGACTTGGCACCCCTCTGTCTGGTGATCACAAAGGTAAGGATCAGAAAGGATGCCAGCAATGGCAGAAGGCCGGTAAAGAAGCGAACTCTGGGATTTTCCAGCAGGTCTCCCGCATCCCCTCCCGTTAAAGAAGGGAGAAACCCCAGATAGAGACTCTGAACCAGAAAGGCCAGGTTTATAATCATTAGGGTCACGGCGCCCCAGCGACGCTTTCTCTGTGTCGTGGGATAGACCAGAAACTGAAAGGCGTTGAAACTGCTGGCCAGGGCGGTAAGCCCGCTCTGAAATACCAGGGCCCATTCCCACCCACCGTCCAACGGTTGCCTCCATCTACGGCCACCTGCCATGACAAACTTTCCATAATGGTAGAACTGTAGTTCTTATAAGTCAAGGGCAGATGTGCATCAACGCAGAGATGGGCGAAGGCTGGTTATTTGAAGTCAGGCGAAGTTTCTAAAAGCTATAGGCTGCCCACCGAATTCAGCTACCAGGGCTAACCATCAGCAGCTCGTTGCGCGCCTCTATGGATGCTGGATGGACCAGCTGGCCCTTCTCCAGAAACGAGGTAATTTCGCGGGTAAGGAACTCCAGTAGCGCACTGTCCAGGCTCTCCAGCGCCGCAACCTTTAGCTCCCCTAAATAGGGGTAACGCTTTGCCTTGTGGGGGTCCAGCTTGTCGGCCAGGAACACTACCTTGGCCACCGGGTCCAGTCCAGGACAGGCGGTGCTGTGGTAATAAACCCCCTGGTACACAGCGTCATCATCCAGCCCTTCCCGGCGCAGCAGCTCCGCGGCCACCGGGCCGTGTAAAAGGATTGGCATTCTCTCCTCCACCGGGTGGACTGGAATACCAAGCTCCCGCGCCTTTTCCAGCAGCTCGTCACCCTTCATGGCGCGGCACAGGTCGTGGGCCTGGGCGCAGAGGCGAACCCTATCGTGCCCCACCTGATGGGCGCGGGCCAGCTCCTCCGAGATTTCCTCCACCCGATGAATGTGATCTCTCAGGCCCCGGGGCAGGTCCGACAGCCAGCGCTGAACGGTATCCAGTACGCTCTTTGTCATGGTAAGTTTCCGGTCAGTAACGACAATCTCTAAACCAGTCCACTACTCCTTGGGTTGGGTCCCAGGGGCTCGCCGCCAAGAAGGTGCATGTGCAGGTGCTCTATCTCCTGGCCCGAATCGGGGCCCTGGTTCACTATCAATCGGTAGCCGCTGACCGTCACCCCCTCACGGCGAGCCATCTCTTCGGCCACCACGAACATCTGACCCAGAGTGGCAGCGGTCCTACCGGCGGCGTAGGCCAGGCTGGCCACGTGCCTTCGGGGGATAATGAGGAGGTGGGTAGGCGCCTTGGGGTTGATGTCTCTGACGACAATAATCTGCTCGTCCCGATACAGCGTGTCGGTGTCCACGCTTCCTTGAGACATCCCGCAGAATATGCACTCTTTAGCGGTCATCCGGTCCTCCGTTTTACAGTATCAGTCAAGCTCTCAGGGTCTGGGCCAGCAGTCTACGGTGGAATCTGGCGTCGCCATAGGCCTGCTCCTGGACCCTGGCCCGCCGCGTATAAAGCTGCAGGTCGTGCTCCTGGGTAAAGCCGATGGCTCCGTGACACTGATGGGCCAGGGAGCAGACCCGAAGGTAGGCGTCACTAACCCAGGCCTTGGCCATGGACACCTCACGGGCTGCTGGCAACCCCTCTGACACCTTCCAGGCGGCCTGGTAGGCCGCGTAGCGGCTGCCCTCCACATCAATGGCCATGTTAGCACAGTGGTGCTGCACCCCCTGGAAGGTGCCCACCGGCCTCCCAAACTGTACTCGCTGCTTCAGGTACTCGACGGTCATCTCCAGTACGGCCTCGGCGCCACCCACCATCTCCACACACTTAGCCGCCGCCGCCCGTTGAAGAGCCCTCTCCATTGGGGGCCAACCCCCGTCGATTTCACCTACCACGGCGGAATACGGGACCCTCACGCCGTGAAAAACAACCTCGCACTGCTTGTCCGAGGCCAGAGTACGATGGGGGGTAACGCTGACGCCGTCGGCAGTTCCGGGCACAAGGAGAAGAGTGATGCCTTCCTTTGGGTTGGACCCCGACGCGGTGCGGGCGGCCACTATAATGAAATCTGCCACATGGGCATCAGGGACAAAGAGCTTGGTCCCCTCTATAACGTACTCCTCGCCCTCACGACGCGCCTGGACTTCGATCTCCTGGGATTCATACGTGCCCCCCTTCTCCGTAATAGCCAGGGTCATCAATAGCTGTCCTCTGGCTATCCTGGGCAGGAGGTCCCTCTTCATATCGTCACCGGCGGCATCCAGGATGGTTAGGCCGCCCAAGACCACGGTGGAGAAGAAGGGTCCCGGGACCAGCGCCCGACCCATCTCCTCCAGAAGCGCCGCCAAATCCAAAAAATCGCCTTCGGCTCCGCCGTACTTCTCGGGGATGGCCAGTCCCAGCCAACCCAGGTCCACCATCCGACGCCAGAGCTCGTCGGAATAACCCCTGGCGTCCTCCTCCATGTCCCTCACCAGGCTGTAGGGACACTCCCGAGAGAGGAGATCCCTGGCGCTAGTTTTCAGCATCTGCTGAGTCTCGTTTAATGCTAGGTCCATCTTGTCCTGTACTTAAATGGGCAGCCTTCTCTGGCGCCCCATCTCTCCTCTACCCTCTGGGCAGGCCCAGACCCCGACTGGCGATGATGTTGCGCTGGATCTCCGATGTGCCGGCGGCGATGGTGTTGGAAAAGCCGTGCCGCCACGCATCCTGGAAACGGCCGTGCAAGGGTGCCCACTGGTCTTCCCAGGTCAACTGGCCATAGAGACCCAGTATCTTGAGGCCCGTATCCGCAACCCGCTGAAAAGTCTCGCTGCCAAAGACCTTGCTCACCGACGCCTCTTTGTTGGGCACCAGCCCCTGGCTCTGCATCCAGGCCACCCTGTAGGCGATGAGGCGTGCTACCTCCGTCTCAACGTACCTTTCCGCCAGCAGGTCCTCTACCCACCCTTCGCTGGCGCGATGGAAGCCTCTTTCCTGAGCTTCCCACAAGAACTCCGACAGGTCGTCCAGCAGACGACGGCTAGAGGCGGCATTGTCGATGCCCGAACGCTCAAAGTCCAACAGTGTGACAGCTACGTACCAGCCCCTGTCCTTCTCTGCCACCAGGTTTTCCCTGGGCACCTGAACGTTGTCAAAAAACACCTGGTTGAACTCGTGGCTCCCCGCCATGTTTACGATGGGGCGGACCTCCACCCCCGGAGACCTCATGTCTACCAGCAGAAAGCTGATGCCTCGGTGTTTGGGGGCCTCGGGATCGGTGCGAGCCAGGAGCATCATCCAGTCGGCCCGGTGGGCCAGAGAGGTCCACATTTTGCTCCCATTGACCAGAAAGTAGTCCCCCATGTCTTCGGCTCTGGTGCTTAGCGAGGCCAGGTCCGAACCGGCTTCGGGCTCGCTGTAGCCCTGGCACCACTGCACCTCTCCTTTGGCAACGGGGGGTAAGAATTTACGCTTCTGCTCCTCGGAGCCGTAGATCATGAGGGTGGGGCCCAGCATCCTTGCGCCGAAGATGTCCCGCCCCGGAGCCCGGTGGTAGGACATCTCCTCGTTGAAGATTAGACTCAAGAGGGGAGACGCCTGCTGGCCGCCGTAATCCTTGGGCCAGTGCATGGTGAGCCAGCCCTTTTGGGCCAGCTTGCCCCGCATTTGGAGGGTGAGATCCCAGTCGTTTCCCTCGGTGCTTCCAACTGGGCCTTCCCACTGAGACGGCAACTCCCTACGAAGGAAGTCCAGCAGTTCTTGGCGAAAGCCCTCCTCCGCTTGAGAGAAGCGGAAGTCCATTAACCACGCCTCCTACGGCTAGAACGGGTAAAGGGACCTGAACCCAAGCCGATGGTTGGTTTAGCTGCCGCCCACGGATATACAGGTAACTGTCCTGACCACCCCGGCAAAGTGGACATGCTCGGTAACAAGGTCACCTATAGTGGTTATATCACGGGCCTCCAAGAGGGCGATGATATCGTAAGGGCCTGTGACCACATCTACCGATTGCATCCCCTCCACTTGTCGAAGCGCCTGGGCCACTTCCCGGGTCTTACCAACTGCCGTCTCTATGAGGATATAGGCTTTAGTTGCCACGGCTGACCCCCTGACAAGGAATTTAGGGCTCTCAACTGTCTAAGTGCGCTGACGAAAAGCCCTACCTGAAAGTAGCCCCAATTCTAGGGTTCCTCTCATGGGGTGTCAAATTCTAGCCAAACAGTGAGAACAAGACGCAGTGCTATAATTCCAACGTGACCTCCACCATGCACCTTCTTGAGGAGGGCCTGGCCCCGCTAGGCTTAACCCTCACCCACCGCCAGCTTCAAGACTTCCACCGTTACTATGAAGAGCTGGCCTCCTGGAACCAGCGTGTAAACCTCACCCGCATTATTGACTACTCCCAGGTACAAACCAGACACTTCCTGGACTCCCTCACCGTGTCCCTGGTGCTGCCTGACGAGGTAAAGAAAGGAGGCCGGATAGTAGACGTGGGCACCGGGGCCGGCTTCCCCGGCCTGCCCCTCAAGATAGCCTTCCCCGGCCTGCGCCTGGCCCTGGTGGAATCCGTGGGAAAGAAGGCCGCTTTCCTCAATCACATGGTAGAGGTTCTAAAACTGTCCGACGTGGAGGTACACCACGGGCGCGCCGAGACACTGGCCCACGAGCCCTCGATGCGAGAGGGCTTCGACGTGGCTCTAGCCCGAGGCCTGGCGCCCCTGCGCACCCTGGCAGAGCTTACCCTTCCCTTCTGCCGCGTCGGAGGAGTATTGATAGCCCACAAAAAGGGAAACATAACCAGGGAAGTCCAGGATGCTCGTGACGCCGTATCCCTTCTGGGCGGTGAGATGGTAGGCAAAACACCCATCAAAATAGAGGGACTCAAGGACAGACGTTTGCTGATTGTGATACGAAAGCTCAAGGCTACCGCAGCCAGGTACCCCAGGAGATCCGGCATCCCTAGAAAGCGGCCCCTCTAGCCCTGGTATCTTTCATGCTTGCCCGCCAGCATTTAACTGATATAATCCTGCCCGGCGTTGCTTCCCAATCAAACCTAATGAATCGTAATGTTCTTCTCAAACCAGGGCTCTAGGTTCCGGTTCTCTTTCAAGAACCGGGCTCTCTCTCTTCCAACTCTTTTTTTCCTGGCCATTGCCGGGACCTTTCTGTATTTCCTGGTGGTGCGGTTTGACATCAATCCAGGGGAGATTTGGACCAATCTGAAGGACAGCAACCCCTGGTTTTTACTGCTGGCCTTTTTACTCCACTACACCGCCTTCCTATTCCGCGGCGTCCGGTGGCGCCTCCTCCTTAGCAACGTCGAGGGACCCGGGGAGCCTCCTCCCAGCGTGGCCTACTGTGGAAGCCTCATCTTCATTAGCTGGTTTGTGAACTCCGTCACCTTCTTCCGACTGGGAGATGCCTACCGAGCCTTCATGTACAGCAACGAGAGGGGTCGCAGCTTTCCCCAGACCATCGGCACGGTGCTGGCCGAGAGGATCGTGGACGTGTTTCTCATGTTCTCCCTGCTGGTGGTAGCGGCGCTAACCCTCCTGGCCGTCGGTGTAGGTACCCCCTGGATTTTCCTGGCCCTGGCCTCCGCTCTTCCTGTGGCGCTTATTCTGGGGCTGCTGATTATGCGGTTTCTTAAAAGCAGGGCCCTGCGATTCGTTCCCGGACCCCTGGGCCAGGCCTACCTGAGGTTCCACCAGGGAGCGCTGGGGAGCTTTCGCAACCTGCCTCTCATAGTCCTCTTTGGAGCCCTGGGGTGGCTGGCCGAGGTAGCCCGCCTCTTTTTCGTCGCCGAGGCCATGGGCTTCTCCCTGAGCATACCGTTGATAGTCTTCGCCACCCTGGCCAACGCCATCCTTACCCTTCTTCCCCTTGGCGGTCTCGGCGTTGCCGAGTTCGGCGTCGCCGAGCTTCTGACCCGCTCCCTGACACGGAGCGCCGCCGGGTCGGTGGTGATCCTGGACCGGGCCATAAGCTACGTCAGCGTCATCATACTGGGGGGTATATTCTTCCTGGTACGCAACATTGTGATGAAAAAGCGAGCAGGCCGGGGTACCGTGATCCTGGACTAGGGTCTTTCCATGCTCCACACCGCCAGCTTCTACCAGCCCCACAACTGGGTTGGCACCCTTTTCCGGGTCTCCCGCCTTCATCCCAGGGGTCGGAAGGTCCAGTGGCAGTCCCTGCCTTTTTTCTACCCACCGGCGGACCTCATGAAGTCCTACCGAAGCGGTAACCTGGACTTCGAGTCCTTCGGCGCCTCCTATCTAGCCACCCTGGAGGAGCGCATCACCGCGGACGAGGCCATGAGCCAGTGGATCGCCCGCGCCAGCGACCTTGGCGACTTCACCCTCCTTTGCTTTGAGCGTGAGGACGAGCCCTGCCACCGGCTGATACTGGCCCAATGGCTGGCAGAAAAGGTGCCGGACCTTGAGTTGGACCACCTTCGGTAGCCCTCATACAACCACCTCACCACCTTGACACTCACGCCTGCGAAAACGTAAACTAGATAGGTTGTGGACTACGCAATCTTCAAGACCGGCGGCAAGCAGTACCGCGTCTCTCCAGGCGACATCATAGACGTGGAGAAGCTACCGGTAGAGCCCGGCGCCGAGATCGAGCTGGAGGAGGTCCTCGCCCTGTCGGAGGATGGCGAGGTCACCTTCGGCCAGCCCGTAATCGAAGGGGCCAAGGTCATCGCCCTGGTGCACCGCCAGGCCAGGGACAAGAAGATTCGGGTCTTCAAATACAAGCGAAAGACCCGCTATCGTAAAATGCGAGGCCACCGTCAGCCTTACACCAGGCTTCAGATAGCCGAGATAATACGGGAGGAGAGT
>JAPULR010000026.1 GCA_027294635.1 Chloroflexota bacterium
AGCCCCAGCTCTTCAGGGCGGATCTGGCCCTCGTGGATGAGGACTCCCGCGTCTACCTGGCCCTTTTGCACCGCCTCGGTTACGGCGTCGAAGTTCAGAAAAACCGGCTCAAAGGGTTGGGTCATGTAGATGCGTAGCAGCATGTAGGCGGTGGTGTACTCACCGGGCAAGGCTATCTTCTTGCCAGCCAGGTCGTCGGTGCTCAGGGGCGTCTTTGACACCAAGGCGGGGCCGTACTTGCGGCCCACCGATGCGCCGCAGGGCATTATCCGATAGTGCTTAGCCACCTGAGGGTAAACGGCGGCGGAGATGGCCGTCACCTCCAGGTCTCCCGTCATGGCCCGCTGGTTCAGGGCCTGGATCTCCTCCAGGACGTGCTCTATTTGGTACCCCTCGATGGTGACTATCTTCTTGGCCAGGGGATAGAACATGAAGGCGTCATCGGCGTCGGGGCTGTGGCCCACTCGGAGGACTGTCATGGCTCACCTTTTCTGGCGATTTGGCGGGTCGATTATACACCCTGACGAAGGTGCCTTGGTGTGCTAACATTCCTGTGATCGTCCGCTCATGGTGAGCCCGTCCTGTCCCGTTATTCCCGCTATCCCGTCTGTACCGATAACGGTATCTGCGGGATAAATCGGGATTATCGGGATCGAACCATGAGTTGGCTATTTAGCGCTCCCGCCCTTCGACATGCTCAGGGTGAGCGACAATCAGACCGCTCATGGTGAGCCCGTCGAACCATGTGCGGTAATACGGGAGGTGCTGTTTTGGCAAAGGTGACGGAGGCCTACCGAACCAGGGCCAATAAGGCGGTGATCATCTGCGACTTCACGCCGCCCCGGGGTGCGGGACCTGAGTACCTGGATAACGCTCGTAAGCTGGACGTGGACTTCATCTCCGTGGCCTACAACCCCGGCAAGGCGGTGCGGGTGGACTCGGCCATGCTGGCTTACACCATCAAGGAGCGGACGGGGAAGGACGTACTGTTCAACCTGGCCACCAGGGATATGAACCGCCTGGCTCTTGAAAGCCACCTCCTTGGGGCCAGCGTCCTGGGCCTGGAGAACCTCTTGATCCTTGGCGGCGATCCCTTCAGCCAACGAGACCTGGAGCGGGTCAAGGCTGTCAGCGACTTCAGGCCCACGGAGCTTATCAAGGCCGTGGCCGACATGAACCAGGGTTTGGACTTCAGGGGCAGGAATCTAAGGGAGCCCACCGACCTGTGCATTGGAGGGGCCATAGACCTGGGCCGTGGCATCGATACCGAGGCGCGGCTTACCCACCGCAAGGCCCAGGCCGGCGCTCACTACTTTGTTACCCAGCCTATATTTGACGCCATGGAGAAGACCAGGTTTGAGGATGCCTACCGGTCTGTGGCAGGGGAACCCCTGGGGCAGCCCGTCTTTTACGGTCTACAGATACTGGTCGGCGGTGGCGTCATCTTCAGCTCGGTTCCAGAGGAAGTGAGGCGGGAGCTGGAGGCAGGCCGCGACGGTGTAGACATGGCCCTTGAGATGTGGGAGCAGTTCAAGTCGGTGGGCATAGATGCTGTGTACCTCGTCCCGCCCATCCTTAAAGGTGGGGCGCGGGATTACGAGGCGGCCCGGCGGTTTCTGGAGCGGGTCCGCTAGCGGTACCCGGTGTTGAAGTTTCCTCGCACTACGGCCTGTGCTATTGTAGTTACCAGATTCAACACAGCGGGGCGAATAAGCATGGGTTGGAAACCCTCAACCTGGGCTAGCCTTATCCCCAACGGACTGGGACAGGTTAAGCCCAACCACTACCTGGACATGCTGAAGACCGTATGGCAGAACAAGAGTCAGCTTCCCTTTGCCTGGCGCATTCTCCAAAACGGCGTCTGCGACGGCTGCGCCCTGGGCACCACGGGGATGCGGGACTTCACCATGAAGGGCGTCCACTTATGCACCGTCCGTCTAAACCTGCTCCAGCTGAACACCATGGGCGGTCTAGATCCAGACCTCCTCGGCGACGTCGCTGGCCTGCGCTCCAAGACCTCGGCGCAGCTTCGGGAGCTGGGTCGGCTGCCTTACCCCATGGTGAGGCGTCGCGGCGAGCCAGGGTTCCGCCGCGTTTCGTGGGACGAGGCTCTGGCGCTATTGGCCGATCGAATTCGGGAGACCGACCCTCACCGCATGGCTTTCTACCTCACCTCCAGAGGTATAACCAACGAGGTCTACTACGTGGCCCAGAAGGTGGCTCGCTTCCTGGGCACCAACAACGGAGACAACTCCTCCCGTATCTGCCACGCTCCCAGCACCGTGGCCCTGAAAGACACCCTGGGGGTAGCCGCCTCGACCTGCTCCTACACCGACTGGATAGGCACCGATCTGCTTATTCTCATCGGCAGCGATGTGCCCAACAATCAGCCCGTGACGACAAAGTATATGTACTACGCCAAGCAAAAAGGCACCCGTATCCTGGTGGTCAATCCCTACCGAGAGCCGGGAATGGAGCGGTACTGGGTGCCTTCGGTCCTGGAGAGCGCCCTCTTTGGCACCAGGCTGGCCGATGACTTTTTCCAGGTACACACCGGAGGCGACATCGCCTTTATCAACGGTGTTCTTATGCACCTGATGGAGCATGGCTGGATGGACCAGGCTTTTATAGAGGACCATACCGCTGGTTTCGATCAGTTAAAGGCCCGCCTCGCCGAACAGTCGTGGGAGACCCTGGAAGGGTACTCCGGGGCGTCGAGAGACGAGATGATGCGGTTCGCCCAACTCTTCGGCCAGGCTAAAAGCGCCGTAATAGTCTGGAGCATGGGCATAACCCAGCACCGTTTTGGAGTGGAAAACGTCAAGGCTCTGGTGAACCTGGCCTTAAGCCGCGGCATGGTTGGCCGTGAAAAGTGCGGCCTTATG
>JAPULR010000027.1 GCA_027294635.1 Chloroflexota bacterium
GGCCGTAAAAAGACGGCAACAGTCGAAATGGTCTATGCCTTTGAACCGAGACCCCATGCTGTGGTTAACGGTATAGCTTAAAATATGGGTGCAACCTGTACCACAAAATTAACTAGCCGGTGAAGCCGTTAGGGTGCCCGAAACCGTTACAAATGTAAGGATGTTTCCTGAGTCGTCGTCGAGGCGACTCGATTCCGACACGACGATCTGAGTGGTCCTAGCATCAAGGAACTCAATATTTAGTGTAGCCAGTACCGTACTCGGCAATGGACTTTGAAGTCGCCCACTGAGGTCCAAGACGGTAATAGTGATGGACGATCCTGGAAGCGCACCTGTCACCGTGGCCAGCTCAAATCCCGTAACCGGATCGCTGTAATCAGGAAATTGAACGTCCAAAATTCGGGCCATCGCCGGGTCTTGGATTGACACCGGCAGTTGAAATCCTGATACCCCCGTGGTCATATCCTCAAGAAAAATATCAATTCCAAGGATTTGTCCCACGGTACCTTGCCCATCTTGAACCCTTAGGGTAACCGGAGATGGCACAGGTGTTGGTGTTGGTGTTGGTGTTGGGTTAGTCCCGCCGCCACCACCTCCGCCTCCGCCCCCGCCGACCAATATTGGTGTTGGCGTTGGAGTCGGGGTGGGAACAGGGGTAGGGGTAGGCGTTATGATAGGGGTCGGGGTGGCTGTGGGGGTAGGCGTTATGACAGGGATCGGGCTAACTGTGGGAGTAGGCGTTATGATGGGGGTCGGGGTGGCTGTAACAGATGCCACCGTAGGTGTCGTCGTAGGGGTCGGAGTAGGCGTTGCAGTCGGCACGGGTGTAAATGCAAAGGTGAAAAAAGGAGTCGCTGTGGCGGTGGGCTCCGGGCTAGGCAGCGGCGTGGATGTTGGTGTAGACGTGGGAGTTGCAATATGACTGCCTTGGTTTTCGACATCTGGGGAGAATCCAATACCGATGGCAGTCCGAGCAATAAGCGCTCCCACAACAATCATCGCTATCGCGGCAACCCCAACTTTTAAGGTGTTCACAAAACTCCGATCTCAGCGCCCTTAAGCGCGGTTTTCAACGTCACAACTCCTGTGATTTGTCCTCTTGTTGGAATGGTCACTGCAACCCTGGGCGCTACGAGCGTCAAGGTTTATGATGCCTAGGGATGTAAGGAGAAATCAACAGGCTGTAGTACCATTGGTGAAGGAATTTAGTACTAACGAGTATAGCTCAATTCATCTCTCCAGGGGGCTGAGTGAGAGCTTGTAGCTAGATAGTAGTTGCGTGAACAAGTCTAGCTCTAAAGTGATAAAGACTGACCCGGGTGATCTAACGATTCCCACTTAGACTCCTTGTATTCTTGAATGCGGTCCCTTAGCCGAAGTTCAATATAACCCCCCTCAGTCCTAGGGAACAAACTACTGGCAAAGTTTAGCTGAGACTCACGACCCTCTCGCCAAAGGGCTTTGGCCTTTAGGTAGAGGCCCAGAGCTACTAGGAATTTTGTCCTAATCATACTAGAGCTTTTGTGGGATGCAACCACGGGGCCGGTTTGTCACACTGTGACCACAAAACCAGATTGAAGATTGTCTTTTAGGAGACCAATGATAGAACAGCACTATAATCTCCTTGAGGAGCCGAAAACCGGGCTAGCCTCCGGCCCTTTTAAAGAGAGCCAGTATATGGGGAGGCTAGGTAGTTCAGCCTTGAGTCATTTGAGTCGGTGCAGCCATTTTCGTGAATTCCGGGCTGAAACGCCCATTTTTAAGCAAGGCGAGCACCTGGACTGTGTACTGGTGGTCTTTGAGGGCGCCGTTAGCTCCTCTATTGAATTCGGCTCCAATGGGTCCCTTTGGCTTTTTGTCACCGGGCCCGGTGAAATTATAGATCTGGGCCTCCTTAATAACCCCCCTGCATCTCCCGTAACTGCGCAAGCCCTTTGTAACGTCAAGACCCTGGCTATTCCACGCCAGTGTTTGTTGCAAGAACTGGCCAAGGAGCCGGTCGTGGAGTTCGAGATAATGCAGCGGCAGAATGAGCGGTTCAGTCTGATTCAAAGGTTAGTGGAGAAACAACGGGATAAAAGCACGATTCCGTCTTCCCCCAACTAGCTCACGCCAGGGCCTGTTGGCGCCTTTGCAACGAAGAATCAGGTGGCAACTCCTCGTTTCTCAGCTCTCTCGTTATTAATCCCCCTATGAACTAATGGGGGTCCAATTGGCTTCGGCTATCCTTGTCTTTTAATAAAACCTTAAGACCTTTAAGGATTTTGTAAGACATGCCTCCCATAATCCGGCGGGTAAACCGTGACGCAAAGCGGAGCTTGTTTGCGGACACATACGAGAAGGGAGGCCTAAAATGCGAAGACACCGCAAGCTTTTGGTCGTGCCGGTAGTGCTGGGGTTATTTTTGGTGGCAGGGGTTGGGACCGCTTCAGCAGACTTTGTCTGCCCGGTGTTCAGTGGCGACTCCGCTCCAGTGGAGCACAACCAGAATGTCACAACTGAGATAGGTGGAGGCGACTATACCCTATTCCCGGGCGCGGCAGGGGAAGCACCGGATGGTGTTGGCGTTGACTACCCTGACCAAGCAACAAATGATGATGGCGCTGGCACTCCCGGTGGAGACCACCTCGCCCCAGGGGAACCGGGATATACTCCTCTCTGGAACACCGATTAACCAGGCAACCGCATCCTCTCCATACCTTTTCACCCTGTTAGTGTCCTTGAACTGGCCGTCCAACTGGACGGCCAGTTCCAACTTCAAGACACAGCAAAATCAACCCCTTCTGCTTTCTAATTTAGCCCCTGATTTCCACCCTCCTGACCGGGCCCCCGGAACCAACGGTCAATCGTCAACGCGCAGGCCGCCTATTGACTTTTTAAGTACCTCCGCATACGCTCTTAGCCTACACTAGGGGCCGCCCGAGAGGAGGCGTCCTATGCCCATCACTCTTAACCACACCATCGTCCCGGCCAGGGACAAAGTCGCGTCAGCCGAATTCTTCGCCAGAATATTCGGCCTAACCTATGAAGGAACCATGGGCCACTTCGCTCCGGTGAAGGTGAACGATACTCTAACTCTGGATTTTGACAACAGTGACGAGTTTGAGAGCCACCACTACGCCTTCCACGTCAGCGATGAAGAGTTTGACGCCATCTTCAACCGGATACAAGCTGAAGGCCTTCGCTACGGCAGTGGGCCCTTTGAGTCAGAGAACATGCAGATCAACAACCGTCGCGGCGGACGCGGAGTTTATTTCAAAGACCCCGATGGCCACATGCTAGAGCTTTTGACTCGGACCTAGGCAGCCACGGAAGCGTTTCAATTCTCGACATTAGGAGGTCTGCTATGCCAAAGTACCTTTTCCAAGCGTCATACACTGCCGGCGGGGCGAAAGGGCTTCTGAAAGAAGGTGGAACCTCTCGGAGAGCCACCATTGAGCAGACCGTTAAAGGCCTTGGTGGAACTCTCGAGTCCTTCCACTTTGCCTTTGGCGATGTTGATGTGTTCGTAATCGCGGACCTACCCGACGAAGCCGCCGCCACGGCCATCGCCCTCCAGATCAACGCCGCTGGAGGGGCGAGTGTCAAGACTACTGTGCTTATCTCACCAGAGACGGTGGACGCGGCAACTAAGAAACAGGTGGATTATCGCCCAGCTGGAGCCTAGAATCGTCTAGGGGTTTTTCATAATATACGGGCCTGGTGCATGATGCTCAGGCCCGTATATCTTTTCCAATCAGACCGGATCAAGTTGGTTTCAGGCAAGCCATCGTATGCCCAGGAAACTAATAGACCAACGATGGAAGGTCTATGGACAACCGATAGTTAGCAACCAGCCGGTCCGCTATCAGACTGACGCATTGCCAGAGGTTTACCACGGTCATATCTGGTTGGACGAGCTTAGGCACTCCCAATGACGACTATCCAGGATCAAGCGCATTGGCAAAAATGTGAACCCTCTGGCGGACCTCCCCCTCACCGCTATAGAGGCGAAGCTCCAGTTTTTGATGGGAGCCTTCAACTTTAGGAATCACCTGTATTGGGCCCCACTTTTCGCCGTCCCGCAAAACGACAGGACCCACTGACCACGACTCCACGTCGACCAGAAGGGCTCGCATACTACGTATGCTCACCAGGCGGCCTCGTGGTATCCGATCCGGCCAAAAGCGAATCCTGGAAACATTTCCAACTCTGATTCTTAGTGGAACAAAGCCTGATCCCCTGACTCAATTCCCAGCTCCTCGCCAAGCCCAGCGTTCATTTCAATGGCGTAGCGGGCAGGCTGGGCAGATCGATAGATTATTAGCTGGGAATCTGGGACACCCATCTGGGTAACCATCGTCTGGACATCGACAACGACACCATCGCTGTTCAGGAAGACTATGTCCAGAGAGATCAAAGTATTCTTCATCCAGAAACTAAGAATCCTCTCCTCTGGGAACACAAAAAGCATAGCTGCGTCATTCAGTAGGGACGAACGGCCCATCAAGCCTTTAAGCCTCTCTGAACTCGTGCGGGCTACCTCTAGCTGAAATCGGTGCCGCTCAATGAGTAACTCCCGAACGGCCCCAAGACCATTCTCACTATCCGGAGGCATAAAAACGTCCAATGAATCAGGATTCTCTATGCCTCTGGAGAATTGCTCAGTCGGGGTTAACGTAGCTGTCGGGAATATCTCCGATGAAACCGATGGCGTCGGCCGAGGCTCAGGTTCAGCCGTGGTTGTTGGTATCGGCGTTAGTGGGGAAATGGAGGGAGTAGCAGTTGTCGAGGGTGTCTGGGTATCGTTCGGCGGTAGTACGGAGGTGTCGGTGGCTGTTGGGAAAGGGGTTGGAGTGGCTGTAGCTACCAGGGTAGATGTACGGGTCGGCGTGCTGTCCTGATCTTTATCTTGAAAGCACCCCGTGATCGCCAAAAGCGCTCCAGTTAACAACGATACATTCATGAAGAGGCGGATGCAATTCACCGGGCACTCCTAAACCCAAGGCTTTCAATTTAATGATAAGGCTCCCCTAATGCTAGAGTCCACACAAACACAGGTTGGAGCTTACCCTTATTCATTGGATGCTCTCCCCACCTATGCGGCCTCCCATGAGCACTATACTGGCTCGCATACTTCGTATGCTCGCCAGGTAGGCTTGCGGGGCGTCCGGTTTGAGCCACGTAAGACAACGATAATATGATGTAGAAGGAACTCTAGAACGGCCATACGGTCATCCTGGTATGGCTAGAGGAGTACATAGAGGCGCATTACCAATCCTGTCGCCCACTATCGCGACCAAGGTGTTAAACCTCCCCTCCAAGGCTATAATACCCTCAGAGTGGTTACGCTGAACACATCTGCGAGAAGTCCTAACCGACCATGAAGGGCTGGATATGCCTCTTCGACTCAATCACTTAGGGGGTCAGACGTATGGAGACCACGGTCTTTCACAATGCCAACGTTCTTGACTGTACCGGGAGGGACCCGTACCACGGCACCGTAGTGGTGGCAGAGGACCGTATCCAGGCCGTCGGCCCCGCAGACCAGGTCTCCACGCCACGGGATGCCATGTCGGTCGACTTAGGAGGCATGACCCTCATGCCAGGTCTGATTGACGCCCACACCCACCTAGGTATGGTGGTGTCCGACGAAACGGTGAGCGCTGAAGATCGGCACCCAGGGGCAACTTACGCCCTGTACGTTGCTCAGCGGATTGAAGAGTGTCTCATGTCGGGTTTCACCACGGTTCGGGATGCTGGCATGACCGACTGGAGCTTCAAACATGCTGTGGAGCGTGGACTCATCCCAGGCCCCCGCATGTTCGTCAGCAACGCTTTCATTTCCCAAACCGGCGGTCACGGTGACCTACGCCACCGACACGACCGTGGGCCATCTCGTCCTCCTCACCGACTAATGCCACGTCCTGCCATCTGCGATGGTGAAGCCCAGGTGAGGCACATGGTCCGAGAACAGCTCCGCACTGGCGCTGACCAGATTAAGGTAATGGCAGGGGGTGGAGTCATGTCCCCCACCGATGCCGTGGATGTACCCCAGTTCACCGTTGAAGAGCTTGCGGCGGCGGCATACGAGGCGAAGGCAGTTAAGAAGTACGTGATGGCCCACGTCTTTACCCCAGAGGGAATAATCAACTGCGCCCAGGCGGGAGTGGCCTCTGTCGAGCATGGCACCTTTCTTGACGAAGAGTCGGCGGAGATAATGCGCCAGCACCAGATGTACCTGGTCCCGACCCTTTCGGTGGTAGGTCTCATATCGCAGCGAGTTGACGAGGGAGGCCTTCCCGACTTTGTTGCAGAAAAGCTGCCGCTGGTGAGGGACAGTGCGCCGGAGGCCGTCCGTATAGCCATGGAGGCTGGAGTGGCCATCGCGTCAGGTTCCGACGTCTACGGTCCGAATGCTACTAACCGGGGCTGGGAGATAGAGTTGAAAGCAGAAATTATGGGTCCTATGGCCAGTATCATCTCCGCCACCAGGACTAATGCTCAGCTGCTGGGGATGCAGGACCACTTAGGCACGTTGGAGACGGGGAAGATTGCCGACCTTATAGCGGTCAAAGGTAATCCTCTGGAAGATATATCCGTTTTAAAAGACGCCTCCAATGTTGCAATGGTCATTCAAGCTGGTCGAGTTGTGAAGGATAGCGGTCGTGCCTGAAGATGGACGTGGCGAAGAGCTTCTAATCCGCCCAAACTTCCTCTAAGCAATGGCCACGAGTCTGGGCCTGCTTACTGTCCGCTCTGACCCATGTGCCATTATCATAGAGACATCGCTTATTGCAGCACGGACTAAGAAATCGTGGGTATGTTCAAGCCTGACCCTGAGATACAATAGGACGCAGATTTACCAAGTTGTATGCCAAATGGGATAGGAGGTAGGAGATGGCGTTGGAGACTAGCAGCAAGATTAGATTACACATAGGGAAGCACAACGGTATCTGTACCATATTCCCGGAAGCCAGTGGCACTTCCTGGAAAATCGGAGAGATCACGCCGTTGACCCATGCCGCAGCCCGTTTTGCGACTTCGGCCAAGGCCTCAGGGCGAGTCTACCTGGCAGCCTACGAATCTGGGGTTTGGCGAACTGACGACGGGGGACAATCATGGAGGCACCTTGACAGATATCCCTCTAGCTACGCTCATAGCGTAGTGGCACATCCTGCCGACCCTGACATCGTTTACGTGGGGAGCGAACCAGCAGCCTTGTTTTGCTCACAGGATGGCGGCCTAAGCTGGGAGGAATGCAAGAGCTTTCGTGAGATACCAGAATCCATAAATTGGTCTTTCCATGGGGACCGACACTCGCATATTCGAGATCTAAGGGTAGCACCCAATGATCCTCACCTTATTTATGCGGGGATAGAAGTTGGGGGAGTTGTTCGATCAAAAGACGGTGGAGCCACATGGATGCAGTTGAATGGTCCTGATCTCGACGTACATTCACTTCATATTTGTACGACACGTCCAGCCACGATATACGCAGCCACAGCCATGGGACCATATCGGAGCGACGACGGTGGTGACGGGTGGGAATCGATAGTAGCCGGGCTGGAGCGAAAATACACCGTTCCGGTAGTAGCGGCCCCGGATGACCATCGGCTTGTGCTAGTCGGTGTTGCCTCCAACGCTGGACGTAGTGGAGCACAGGCTTACCGCTCTATA
Source organism: Chloroflexota bacterium (assembly GCA_027294635.1). Lineage (GTDB taxonomy): Bacteria > Chloroflexota > Dehalococcoidia > Lucifugimonadales > JAPULR01. The sequence goes on from JAPULR010000027.1 coordinate 7,660, forward strand.
GATTCAGGAAGGAACTGGGAAAGGCTGAACCTGAGCACGGAAGAAAATATGGTGGTGGTTTTCACGTGGGACCCTCTTGACTCGAATCGTGTATATGCCGGTACAGATAAGGGCAAGATCTATTTAAGCTTGGACAGAGGGCGCTCGTGGAACGAAGCCCCTGTAGACCTGGGGACCATCGCCGTTGGAGCCATGGTGGCCCTCCCGTACGCCTGAGCACTTACCCCTGACTTGTGAACCCTCCTTCCAGTACTTCCCTGATGGCCGGGTAAGAGACCTCCATTACAAACATGCCCGTAGGGACATCGTTAGGGTGGTCTCTGATACCTTTGAGGGATGCCTAGGTCAAGCTAACAGCGTGGCCTATCGGCGGCTCCATCCCCCATCTATCCACTTTCTTAAGCACCCGTTAACTATTTCTTGCTCTGTCTATGCATAGATCTTTATTGACCAAAAGTACCATGGGAGTATCAATCGTTTGGAGGCCGTCCATGGTTTCGTCCGTTGCATCTCCCGTCGCACTAGAAGCGCAGGCCTTAGACTCCTCATTAAGTGTACTGCGAATTAACGGGGCCATTGTAATCCGTCCCCGAAACGTGAGGAGCACTCCCCCGAACGCCGACCCTTTGACAGCACGTGAGATGGAAGTCCTGGCTCTAGTGGCTGAGGGGTGTTCCAATAATCTCATCGCGGCTCACTTGAATATATGTGAGCGTACGGTGAAAAACCATCTCACCTTCATTATGACCAAGCTGAGAGCTTCTGACAGGACCCATTCGGTAGTTACCGCTGTCAGACTCGGATGGCTGGCCATCTGAGAAGGCCATAGTAAAGAGGTCAACAGGATGAAAATCGAGACTGCTAAAAACCGGAGCAATAACTTGGACACAGGAGTCAAAGCTGGATTTGATTCAGCACGGGAGGTTCTCAGCATAGACGCTTTGATCCGTCTAAGGATATCCCAGTGCGGCGCCCTCCTGCGGCAACAGTTGGAGCACAAGGCAAAGCAAGAGCCAAAGATCTACAGCAGTGCCCGTATCGGCCAGGTCATACGGATGTTTCGGGCAACGTCGGGAGAGCTCTATTCCTCCATTACGGAAAGGGTCAGAACCAGGGTCACAGACTATGTCCAGGAAGAGATACACCAGGTTTTAAAGGACGCTATAACAGAAGGCGCAACATCCCTTGTGGACCCGATTTGGAGTAACTTCCAAAAGAATCTCTTGAATACCATCGATGTGGAACCCAATCCGGGACAGGAGGAACAGGGGCTCAAGGTAAGGGAATTGGACAACTCTAATGGATCATTTACACAGGCCCCAGAGGGGCACCAGGAGGACCCTCACAGCGCCCCAACAAAGGTGCAGAAAAACGGTGAACCCTCTGAAGACCTACTGATAACTTCCGAATCGACACCTTCATCTGGAACTGGGTCCCTTCCTCAGTATCAAACTAGGGAATTACAGATGATGAACTTGGGCATCCCTCAGGAAGAAGAGGAGGTCATCTGCCAAGGAACGGTACGTTTGCAGGTTGAGCCAACCGAGTCCGTAGCACAGCTAATGGCGTTTATAGATGCGTTGCGCCACGAGTCCGATTTCCGCCTTATGAAGCTTGTAGGTACGGCTAAAGAAGGGGTAGGCATCTGGCTGGGACTGCGGTCGCCCATACCTCTAGTGGGAACCCTGCTTCAGATGAACGAAGTGTCGCATGTAAAGGAAATTGATCATCCAGACGGAAACGATAAAGAGTCTTCGTTCAGTGTAAAACTAGACCAAGGGTTGTCCACTGCGTAACGACGCCCATCGGTCACCGCATCAGCTAGACCTGTATTTGTATGCGGCGTTTCATGGAGATAGACCAAACGTGACCATGATTTACCCTATCCTGACCATTGATTGATAATTATTTGTCTCGTTCTTTACTTAGGGTGGCTAAGATTGTAATTAGCCTTTGGGGAGAACCACATCTTGGCCACAGTAGTGATTATAGACGATGACTATGAACGGGCTACCTCAGTAAGTTGTGCCCTCAACGCCAACGGATATAAATCCAGTCTGGTCGCCTCGATGGATGCTGCTTTTGACAAGATGTACCAGAAGTGGCCTGACGTCGTAATGCTGGCTGAAAATTTGAGCGATTGGAGCGGTCAATCTAGCCATCGCTATAGAATAATCTATCCCAACCTATATGCCTCGCAACTGTCGCAGGACGATGCCCGATTCTTCTTGAGAGTTGGATATTTACTGAAAGCGAAACACGTAATCGCTTTCACCTTTTCCTTGAACTGATTGCTGGAGAGCCACCTCCCTTAGCATTCTCTTGTAGCGACTTATGTCTGGTCCTCTTAGCCGACCTTAGCATATCGGAGTCGGACAACATAACTTGCCTAAGGAAGATCGGCGGTTGGGTCTCATGACGTAACAGAACAATTAGCGATCGGAACTCGCCGCGCTACTCAAGTAACGTCCAAATCACCCAAGTCCGATCGAGTCTCGGGCGATAGCCAAGCCTTACACCCCTGTGAATTTCCTAAAGTGGGCCGCCATGCGGCGCATGGAGTCCCGCACGTTCTCGGGTCGCCAGTGGTACCAGCCGTGGGGCTCACAGTTGTACTGAATGTACTCCGTGTAGAGGCCCCGCTCCCTGGCGGCGCGGAAGTAGTCGTCGGCCATGCTGATGCGCACCCCGTCGCGGTCTCCCCAGAGGAGCATAAGAGGGGTCTTGACCCTGTCCAGGTTGTAGATAATGGAGCGCTCCCGCCAGTGGTCCGGGGCCATGTCGGGGCCTCCCCGGTCCCCCGCCACCACGTCTACCAGGTCTGGCTTACCGGCCCCTGAAGCGATGGTATCCGAGTGTATAAGGTCTGGTGGGCCGTAAAAGCAGACGGCGGCCTTGAGCAGGTCTGGGTAGCGAAATATCATCGTTAGCACGAAATAACCCCCGGTGCTCCCTCCCTGCATGACGATGCGGTCCCGGTCTGCCAGGCCCTGCTGCACCAGGTGGAAGGCCCCGTAGGCGAAGTCGTCTATGTCCCCTCCTC
>JAPULR010000028.1 GCA_027294635.1 Chloroflexota bacterium
CCGCCGGACTACGAATCGCGGACCGTGGAAGAACTGATCCAGTTAACCGACTGGATGCCCTTACCGACAATTGCCGAGGCTGAGCTTGACTCCCTCCAAGTCCATTGTTCGTGACATATCGTACCTATCAAGTGAAGGAGTTAGGAAGGTTTAGAAAAGGATGACATGAGTTGAATGATATTAGTGAGTACTACCCGCACGACTCCCTACACCCGGACTCTAAGGGAGATGATCGTCTAAAATGTTATCAAGACTTACCTATCCACCTGTCTCGATAGAAGACTACGCCCGCCTTCTTTCCCCGATAATGCTTCGTGACCTCATGTCCGCGGCAAAAGAAGTCCAGCATCTCCGGTTCGTGCACCTAAACAGCACGGCAGTCGGCGGTGGAGTAGCCGAAATTCTGCAATCTTTAGTACCCATGATGAACTCCCTAGGGGTGGAGACGGAGCGGATAGTAATAACCCCGGCGCCCGAATTCTTTCAGGTGACCAAGCGAATACATAACCTACTCCAGGGCGCGGAGGGCGCTCTGTCGGCTGAGGAGTGGAACACCTACTACGGCGCCATCCAGGGAGTAGTTGAGGCAATCCAGACCCATTCTCTACAGGCAGATGTTTGGTTCCTGCATGACCCGCAGCTTCTTCCTTTGGCTCAAATGTTGCCCAAAAGTCCCTCTGAGACCCGTTTGTGGGTCTGCCACATAGACCTGACAGCCCCAAACCGGCATGTCATGGGACCGCTCCTGCCCCTGACCGAACATTATGATGGACTCATCTTTTCGTTGCCTTCATATGTTCCCGCCGGAATAGGCGGCAACACGCCGGTATATATCGCTCCACCTGCCATCGATCCTCTGACGGTGAAGAACACGCCCATGGGCGAAGCCGAGGCGTTAGCAATTGTGTCCTCCATGGGAATAGATCCTAATCGGCCACTGATTACCCAGGTTTCTCGGTTCGACTTCTGGAAGGATCCTTGGGGGGTAATCACCGCCTTCCGTATCGCGAGAGAGGAGATACCTGGATTACAGTTGGCCCTTTTGGGGCTGAACCAGGCCACCGATGATCCGGAGGGCCAGGGCGTCCTGAACAGTGTTTCGGAGTGGGCTAATCGCGACCCGGACATTCATCTTTATTTCGACCCCGCCAATCTCACGGCTTCCATAGACTCAATTGTCAATGCCTTTCAAGCGGCCTCGGCAGTGCTGATTCAAAAATCCACTCGTGAGGGATTTGGGCTCACTGTCACGGAGGGCATGTGGAAGGGCCGCGCGGTCATCGGAGGGAACGTGGGGGGCATATGTACTCAAATTGATAATGGTGAAACCGGCTACTTGGTAGATTCTCCAGAAGAGTGCGGGGAGCGCATCGTTAGCCTGCTCAAAGACCCGACGCTACGGGCTCGAATGGGCGCTGCGGCCAGGGAGAGGGTCAGGCGAGATTTCTTGCTGCCCAGGTTGACCTTGGATTACCTACAAGCCGCGAGGAAGCATACGACAGCGCAGCCAGCCCTGAATGACCAAGGTATTAACAAAATTGAGAAACCGGCCACTGTAAGCTAAATCACGGCACCGGGATTACCGTAGGGGCTAATGGGGATGGATAGGCGACTTTGGTAGAATAGCAAGAAGTCCCAGCAGGATTGGGATTTTCCCACGGTGGAGCGGCTATGGATAAAGCCACAATAAGAAAAATACTAGCGGATTTTCCGGATTGTGCCCGTCAGTGGCACCCAACCAAAAACGGGGATATCACTCCTGACCAGATTGCTGCCGGAGTTGGTGATTCGAAGTCTATTTCCCTCCTTTCTTGGCCTCCAGGGCCTCCAGGATGGAACCTGGGTTCATGGGAAGCTTGGTCAGACGTACTCCAACGGCATGGGCCGCCATTTGTGCCGTTGTGCCAGCCGGAACCGGGCCTGTTCTGGGCTTTCCAGTTGGGGCGGTGGCTTCAAGTCGGGAAGGCGCTCCCTCACTTCCGACATCACCTCAGCGATGTCGGCAGCGCCGGCGCCCATTTCGGAGTGCAGCTGGTCTGGTTCGTGCCCCCTTACGTAGGACCGAATGGCCAGCACCCACGGCCAGTAGGGAGGCATACCCTGTTCTTCGTAGCAGCGGCCCCACAGAACCTGGGCGCTTCTCAGGCCAGCGTAGGTAGCCAGTTCCTGAGCAGTACGAGTCTTGCCAATTCCCGGCTCCCCCACCAGGGTCACCAGCCTGCCTCGGCCCGACACGGCATCTTCCAAACAGGCCTTCAGCTCCCCCATCTCCCGCTGGCGGCCAACAAACACGCCACCAGCCAGGCTATCCAGCGGCTGCGCCTCTTCTACCGAAGATTCAGCGGTGGCTGTCAGGTCCAGGCCGTCCAGGGTTGCCAGAACGTCGGCCGCCGACCTGGGTCATGATCGGTGGCCCACCAATGCATCAATGAGACTTAATAACTGCTCCCTTTCCTCTGGAATGACATCGGGAACCGGTAAACCCATGTCTCGAACCAGCCGACCTATCCTCGCTTCCTC
>JAPULR010000029.1 GCA_027294635.1 Chloroflexota bacterium
AGGCGGTCCCGCAGCGAGCTCAGGTAGGTGCTCATCACCGGCATCAAGTAGGCGTTGGCCACCGTGGTGCTGGTGCGCTCGTACTCCCCTATGGCCGATACGACATCGTGGGAGAGGCTCAGGAAGAGGTCTTTATATTCAGCGCGGATCAGGGAACCTATAGCCTGCTCATGGACCGGATTTTTGTATGAGTTGAGCAGGCATACCGCCATCGACTCCACGCCTTCCTCTAGCAACTGGTCCACGGAACGGCGGACCTCATCCAGATCCAGAGCCTTCAGCACCTTTCCCTGGGCGTCTATGCGCTCGTCCACCTCCAGCCGCAGGTAGCGAGGCACCAAAGGCTCCGGGGGTGTGTAGAAGAGATCGTACAGGGAGGGAGTGCGGAGACGGCGCAGCTCCAGCACATCGCGAAAGCCTTTGGTGGTAATGAGACCTACCTTGGCGCCACGGTGCTCCAGCACGGCGTTGGTGGCCGCGGTGGTGCTGTGACACACCTCCTCAACGTCTTCTGGGGCGACACCCGCCTCCTCCAGTATCTGGCGGACACCGGTGATGATGCCCTCGTCGTACCTACTGGGGGTGGAGGAGACCTTTTTGACCGTGATCTGGCCCTCAGGCCCCATCAAGACGATGTCGGTGAAGGTGCCGCCTACGTCCACGCCCAGGCGGTATCCTCTATTACTGCTGGCTGATGTCATGGGCGGTTAGATTTCCCTGGCTATTATACAGCGGGGCGCAAAGAGAGCATTTAGGTTGAAGCAATGGAGTCTAGCCTAAGGGTGAGTACAACGGAGCGTTGGGACACGGAGGATGCTAAGACCAGCGGGCCTCCAGGAGGCTCTTCAGCGCTACCAGCTCCTTGTGGAGCCGCCTTCGCATCATCGGTCGAATCAGGAGCCCAAAGAGGGTGAAGATGACGGAGGTAGCCCAGCTATCGGACCCGGCGTCCCTGTCGTTGGTCATCCCGGCCCATAGCCTAGTACCCGGGGATGGGCTCCTTGACGCCAAAGCCCGTTAGGGGCAGAAGCACCCTGTCCGCGCCCCGGATGACTCCCGCCTCTTTTAGCTTCTCCGCCGCTCCCAGCACTATGGCCGACGTGGGCTCCACGATAATCCCTTCAAGCTCCGCCAGGGCGCGCTGCCATTCCAGTATCTTGTCCTCAGAAACAGCCACAAAGCGTCCACCAGAGTCCTTGGCCCCCTGGAGTAGGGCTGCGGGCCGAGGCGTTACTTGAACACCAATGCCGTTGGCCTTGCTCTTGGGGTCACCGGGCTGCGGAGTCCAGTCCCGGCCCTCGAAAGCCGCCACCACGGGCTGAGTCTCCTCGGTCTGGGCGCCATGAAGCTTGGGCATGCGCTTAACCCGGCCGTCCTCCAGCATCTCCTTGAAACCCTTCCACATTCCCTGGTAGATAGACCCGTTGCCGATAGGGACAATGATGTGGTCCGGCAGGGGGTCCATCTGCTCGGCGATCTCGTAGGCCAGGGTTTTTAGACCCTCTATGAAGTAGATGTTCTGGCCGTAGTTCATTTGGAGAATACCCGAGTCCTCGGCGTATTTCCTGGCGCCATCGTTGCGGGCTGCTCGGCCAGGACCGACCCAGTGCACCTGGGTGCCGTGGAGGGCGATGGCGTGCACCTTGCGACTGTCGGCGTTGGCATCGTTGACAAAACCGTGGAACTTAATGCCGGCCCGAGCGCAGTAGGCGGCAAAGGAGTGGCCCGCGTTGCCGCCGGTGGCGTCGGCCACCTCCGTGACCCCGGTGTCCTTGAGAACCGACACCTGGATGGTGTTGCCCCGGTCCTTGAAGGAACCCGTGGGGTTGAAGTACTCCATCTTGGCGCTCACGTCAGAAAGACCCAGGGCCTGTCCCACCCTCGGTAGAGGGACTACAGGTGTATCTCCCTCCCCCATGGTTACTAGGTTCGCTGGATCGTTGAGAGGGAGCGTTGGCAGATACCGGGCTGTACCCTTGGCTCCTGACACCACCCTGGCCTCCACGGTGGCGGGGGTGTCGTACAGCGTATCCAGGAGACCACCGCAACTCTCGCAATGAAGTCGGTACCTGCTGCTGTCGTGCTTTGCGCCACACTGGACACAAACCATCTGATAGGCCATGGCTCCTCCTTACATCTGTAACCTGCTGCGAGTTTTCCGAAGAGATCTGCTGATTATCTATTGACCCTCTGATTGACGGCGTTAGATCTTGGCGATCCCCGCGCTGGCGCAGTCCTCGTCTTCCTGGCTGGTGCCGCCGCCCACGCCGCAGGCTCCAATAACCTGGCCGTCACGCATGATGGGCACGGCTCCCTGACTGGGTATCATATGGCCCCCCTCAGCGGCCACGATACCCCTGATTATTGGCGCGTCGGCTCGACCCTGAAGCTCCCCGCTGGTCCGGCCAAAGCCCGCCGCGGCTATGGCCTTGCCCTGGCACCCGAAGACGCTGGCCCATGTGGCGTTGTCCATGCGCTGGAAGGCCAGGAGTCGGCCGCCTCCATCAACTACGACGGCGCTTATCAGAATGTTTAGCTCTTTGGCTTTAGCCAATGCTCCTTCGACTATACGGTTGGCTTCTGCTAGTGTAAGGGACATGGAAGGCATCCTCCTCAGCATTATGCCCAACGCCAGCGCTCCGTCACGAGGCTCACCTGTCGCCTCCCTCTGGCGCCGGCGTTGGCTGCCAGCAGTCTAAAGGGCGGCGTCGCCTGCGTCAAGACGATACAGGAGAGGGCTTGACCTTCAAATGTGGCTGGATTAGATTCCCATCCAATGGGGGATAAGATGACTGAAAAGAAGCCGTTGCTGTTCACCGTATTCGTCGAAGTCAGGGCCTCCAGCAAGACGGAGTTCAACCGCTGGTACAATCAGGTCCACGTTCCAGAGGTGATGGAATGTCCGGGATTCTTGAGCGCCCGCAGGTATGAGGCGGTGGACCTGGAAGCCACCTACATGGCGGCGTACCAGCTAGCGGGTGAGGATGCGCTGGAGTCACCGGAGTTCGGCGTGGCCCGCGGCTGGAAGGAGATGCAGCCGGAGGTTATCCGGTACAACCTCGCACTCTATGAGCACATCTACACCGCGCCTCCTGGCTCGGCGGCACGGAGCGGCCAAGAGCCGACGCTGCTCCGGTTCAACCGGTCCAACGCGATGCCGGAGAAGGAAGACGAGTACAATCGGTGGTACAACCACATCCACCTGCCGGAGCTCCTGGAGTGTCCCGGCTGGCTGAGCGCCTTCCGGTACAGGGCCATCAGGGGAAAACCCAAGTACCTGGCGTTGTACGATATCTCAGGCCCCTCGGCCTTTGAGTCCCCCGAGTTTTTAAAGGCCCGCGGATGGAAGGAGATGGAGCCCTACGTCTATGACCTGTCCAACGTGACCTACCGGCCTATTTTTGAGTACCAGCGGAGAGAGTAAGGGTACTAGTAGAGACCACCTCATAGATAGCGGTCCCCTCGTTACGATAGGCCATTCGTAGGAGCCCCTGGTCTACCATGGCCTGAAACTTGTCCAATCCCGGTTGTGGGTACCATATCCTCTCCAGGTCCCCGACCACGATGTACCTGACGTCGTAGGTGCTGAGTAGCTCCAAGGCTCGGTTGTGGTCCAGGGTGGAGTAGGCCTCCCTAACGTCGGCGGCTCGTTGGCGCACGGCGAAGGAGTAGTCGCCCCGCTGCTGTATCTGATGCCAGGGCCACCCGATTACCGTGGGAAGGCCCGTGTAGTTGGCAAAGCGGGCTCCCCAGCGGTACTGCTCCGTATGGGCCTCCAGCACCACCGGCGATCCCTGAACGTTGCTCCGCAGCCAGATAATTGCCTCCTGGTCCCACTTAAGCTCGAAGGACACGTCCTTCTCCCAGTGGACCGCTCGCGCCATGAAGCTTTCTCCGTTCAGGGTCATCTCCTGCGTGTCAAAGCGGTTGGCCAGCCTTTCTCGACTGCCCAGGCCGACGTAGATAAATGACGAGAAGGCGAGGATAGCCAGAAGGGTTATCCACAGGGCCTTAGGAAAAAGAAACCGCTGCAGATAGAAGACTCCTCGAGTATTGATAAGGGCTACCAGGGCAACCAAGGCTACCGCCAGCAGGACCAGCGCGGCAATGGAGTAGCTGTTAATGCTATCTAGGCGACTAAACTGGTCGCCCAGGCGGGACGAGTCCACCCGCACCGCAACCCAGAAGGCGAACCCTATAACGATTAGCACGGATAAGATGGCGAGGGTGCTCAGGCTAAGGTATCGTGAGGGCGCCAGCCTCCCTAGCGAAAAGACACCCCGCTGGCCCAGGTACCACAGGCCGATGGCGGCGGCTAAGGCCATGAGAATCCAGGCCTCCAGATAAAACTTGAACAAGGTGTTCATACGGCCGATGTCGTCGCCCACCGAGACGAACTCCACGCCGACCCCAATCAAGAAAGCGAAACCCGCGATAATGACGGGGAATAAAAGGTATCCCGATCCCTCGTCAAGCTTGGCGAACTCTTCACGAACGGCCATGGCCGCCAGGCCAATAAGTGCGGTGAGAGCGGCGGCCGTCCAGTAGCCCGCCGCGGCCAGGTAGATGATGAGGACCATCACTACGGGTGTAACGATAGTCGCCCAGGTTATCTTGACGGCGCTTCTGGGCTGAGAAGCAGTGGCCTCACGTGTGGCGGCAGTGGAAGGCAGAAGCGACATAAGGGCCGCCTTCAGGGGCCGTCGGTTCAGGTATATGAGGAAGGTCAGGATCAGGAAAATGAACAGGCCATGAATGGCCAGGTAGTTCTCCAGAGGCGTCTGCCACTTGGCCCTATCAAGCAGTTGGCCAAAGGTGTCGTAGCGTAGATGGAAGGGCAGGAAGGCCAGGAGGCTCAGTACCGTCGTAGACACGGAGACACCAATAAAGGTCCACACACGCTGCTTGTGGTTGGCCCGCCCCACCATCAGATGAGCGCCAACCGCCAGGACGGCCAGCATCAGCAGCAGGTATGCCGGGTAGTCCCATGTGTTGATGACCCACAGCGAGCCAAGGGCCAGGGCAAAGATAGGAACTACGCCTATCACCCACCCTCGAGTTGCGGTTTTCAGGCCTACCAGGAAGGACAAAGCCAGGCCCAGAACCAGCAGTGTGAAGGGTATGATGATGACGTGGGCATGTAGGTCGGCGAAGAGGAAGCTAAAGAAGGGAAACTCGGTAATGTGGGGTGAAATATCGGGGCAGGTGTTGTCGGGCCGGAGGCCGCTGGCGCAGAAGGCGCTGGTAGAGAGGACCGTCCTGTCATCCAGCCAGAAGGTCAAGGCCGAGGGGTTTAGGTCTGGTAGCTCCGGCAGCATCCGGCTGCTTCGCCAGAAATCGAAGCTGCCAAAGGACTCAGCGCGAACCACGCTGTTCCACCCGGACTGGACTAGCTGGATTGCTCCGTCCAGGTTCCCCATAACGGTGACGAATAGGGCGGCCAGGAGCCCCGCCACCACCGGTCCCTTTATCCAACCCAGGGTCGTCTTGCCCTTTGGAACCGGTGCCTGGGATTCCTCAGGAGCCGCCTTTCGAGTTTTCCTGAGGCCCTCAGTAACGTTGTAGACGATGGAATAGCTGGCCGTTACCGTGAGGGCAAAGAAGAGAGGGATGGCCAGGTTATAGGCCACGCTGGGGAGAATGCCTGTGGCCTTGATTAGGTTGGCAACGATAAACAGGCCCCAGTAGTAGTAGTTGATGAACCCTCCGGCAAACCATGGATCAAAGGGCGGCATGTAGGTCGAGCGGAGGATGGCGTTGAGGTACGCCAGGTCCATGGGTTTTTCGCCCCCCAACCAGGGATGCCATAGGTCCGGGTTGGCCATCCGCAGGGCGACAAAGGAGAGGAAAGCCGCCAGGAACAGCGCCTCGGCGATTACCAGGAGCCGCCAGTGGCGGCGTAGGAAGGCCGCCATCTCTCGCCAGTTTTTCAGCAGCACCAGGGATGATAAACCAGCCAAAACCAGCAGGCCGACCAGCATAGAGGCCCGGGAGAAGCTGAGCCAGTGGAGGCTGGCCAGCATCCAGGCGACGTAGCTCACTCCCAGGATTCCCAGGAGCTTGGCCAGCACTATCCCCCGATCCGGCAGCGGCCGGAAGACGAAGAAGGCCAAGGGCAAGGTGACCAGGTAAATCAGCTCTACCATCAGCAGCCAGGCCAGGATTGGCACCTTGTTGGTCCAGCTGTCAATTTTGATGATGCTGGACCATGTGCCACCCTCTCGCTGGGCCTTAAGCTCCTCCTGGGAGAGCATTAGCCCCAGGTCCGATGCGGTCTCCGGTAGCTCGCTGAAGGTAAGGGTCTTGAGCATCTCTTCCTGGGACAGGCCCCCAACGTTCTTGAAGAGGAGCACTGCGGGATGGTCATAGTTGGTAACGTTTTCGTCGGCGTAGCCCAGGTTCAGGGTCAGGGTAGCGGGCTTAGAGTCCTTTAGCTCCTGAGGTTCGGGCAGGGTGGCCCGGTCAAAGGTATCGTTCTTCCAGGCCAGGCCGAGCAGGCCAGGATACGAGGTGAAGGCCCGGTCAAACTGGTAGCCCAGGTCTCCTGAGAACAGCCTTCGATAGTAGTTTGAGCTCAGGGGATACCGCTCCGGAACCCGGGCAATGCTGCCGTAGGTCCGGTTGCTGTAGAAGATCAGGTACTCGGCCTGAGACAGGTCCCGAGCGATGCCTTCCATCTTCTCGTTGGTTTCCCCCTCGTAAATGGGGATCTGACGCACGTCGTAGCGATAAACCTCCGGTATTCCCTCGTCCCAGTGGTTGTCGGTAATGATGGTGGTTCCGGGGGTCACGTTTTCGTTGATCCAGTCAGAGGCGGCAACGGCGGTATGCGGCCTGGAGTAGATGCCCATGAAACCCAGGGCGTAAAGGACGGACGCAACAACAACAATGGCTACAAGACCCATAGCCAGGGATGGGGCGCGTCTTTGGAGACGCTGCAGAGGTCTAAGCTCAGCAGCCGTAGCTCTAACGGCGTTGGAGAGGGACCTGGCGCCGTCCAACAGACTTATCATCGCCCGCGCGCCAAAGAGGATGAGAAAGGGCATGATGGGGAATATATAGCGCAGGAACTTCACCTCGAAGAACCAGGCCACCAGAACAAAGTTGGGCAC